>JASHUJ010000075.1 GCA_030040035.1 Thermoplasmata archaeon | reverse complement strand
CCTCGCCCTCTTCGGGCCCCCGGGCACCGGCAAGACCTTCTCCATCGACGACCTCGTCCGCGGCAATCCCCGCAGCGGCGTCCCGCCGCACGGACTTCCCGGCCGCAACCGCTACTGCGGCGGCATCACCCCCGCCCAGTTCCTCCGGGTCGGCGCCGCCTACACCGGCCACACGTTCAATTTCATCGTCCCCGAGTTCAATGACTGGTTCAAGTATCGCGGCATGGTCGAGCCCTTGAAGCTCGTCATGGAGCAGCGCGAGGTCAAGTGGGAGACGACCCTCGGCACCGTCGGCCCCTACACCTTCCGCTCCTTCTTCAGCGTCAACTACAACGTCCGCACCGCCGGTGCCCAGGACTACTGGACGACGATCGGCGACCCCAACTTCGCCGCCCTCGAGGACCGGATGCTGCTGCGCTTCCACCCGATGACCCGCGCCCGCTTCCGCGCGGTCGAGGCGAGCGCCGAGCGCCTCGAGCTCGGCGAGCTCGACTTCGCCCCCGCGGAGTCGATCCGCGACCACCTGACGCTCGTCTACGCGATCGAGACCGGCCACCCGCTGGTGCGGGGCCGCTTCGCCGGGCGGGGGATCTCGCTCGATCCGGGGCTGTTCGCCCGCCTGCGCCGGGCCTCAGAGCGCGCGCTGTCCCGTACGGAGGCCCCGCGGTTTTCTCCTCGACTCCGCCAGCGGGCGGTCCGGCTCGCCGCGACGGCGGCCCTGCTGCGATACTTCCATCCCGGTTCCCCCGGCCCGCTCACGATCGGCCCCACGGAGATCGAGCTGGCGTGCCGGTTCTTCGACGGGGAGGTCCATGACCGCGAGGGTCGACACGTCGCGGCCACAACCCTCTGACCTCGAGCCCCGGGGATCGGCACCTCGGGGCTCGACCGTCGCCGCGTCCGACGGGCCCGGCCGCGGCGATCGGGACCGAACCATCGAAGCGGCGAGCCTCCTCGGGCCCGCCCCGTACACGCCCCCCCCGACGGCCGATGCGACCGTCCTGACGGATCTCAACCTCGACCAGGCGTTCAGGACGATCACGACCGGACGCGAGGAGTACGACCTCCTCGGAATCTTCTCGGCCCCCCTCCTGAGGGCTCGGGACGTGCAGTACCGTCAGGCGGTCTTCCGGGACCTCGAGCGACCCGAAGTGCGCGCATCGGCCGACGGATTCGCGGCCGCGCTGCGCACGATGCGGGCGGCCCGTGACCGGTCGACCAAGATGCGCAACGAGTTCCAACGGGCCCGCTGGTTCCTCGAGGCCGCCGACCAGTATTGCCGCGCCATCCGCGAGCTCTCCGACGCGCTCGATCGGATCTCGCCCGCTTCGGACGGGTTCCGATCGACCGCGACCTTCCTGCGCGGATATCGATCCTCGCCCGCCTACCGCCAACTCGAGTCGGAGACCCGCCAACTGGTGGACGAGCTGTCGCGCGTCCGATACGGCCTGCTGATCCAAGGCGACCGCATCACCGTCCGACCGTTCGCGGACGATCCGGATCTCGGCCGGGAGATCGACGGCGCCTTCCGCCGCTTCCGGGACGAACCCATTCCGGACAAGGGGTACCGCTTCCCGGACCACCCGGAGATGAACCACGTGGAAGAGTCGATCCAGGAACGGGTCGCCCTGCTCTTCCCCCGGGAGTTCGCCCGGCTCCGGGAGTACCCGAGCCGCCATCCCGAGTTCGTCGATCCGGGCGTCGCGCGATTGGACCGGGAGATCCAGTTCTTCCTCGCGTATCTCGACGCGGTGGCGAAGCTGCGGGGGGACGGGCGGATCTGCTCGTACCCGGAGATCCTCGACGGCACGATCGAGGTGTCGGCTCGTGCGACGTTCGACCTCGCGCTCGCCCTTCAGTTTTCGAAGCGAGCGATGCCGATCGTCCCGAACGACGTCCAGCTCTCAGCCACCGAACGGATCCTCGTCGTCACCGGGCCCAACAACGGCGGCAAGACGACGTTCGCCCGGATGTTCGGGCAGCTCCACCACCTGGCCGCGTTGGGAGGGCCGGTCCCGGGCGAGTCGGTCCGCCTGGCGCTCTGCGACCGGGTGTACACCCACTTCGAGCGGGGCGAAGCGGTCGCGGACCTGCGGGGAAAGCTCCTCGACGAGCTCGTCCGATTGCGGGCGATCCTCGACCGGGCCACCCCCCGCAGCGTCCTCGTGCTGAACGAGACGTTCGGTTCGGCGACGGTACAGGACGGGCTGCACCTCGGAGAGGAGATCCTGCGTCGGGTGATCGACCGGGGGGCGCGGTGCGTGTACGTGACGTTCCTGGACGAGCTGTCCACGCTCGCGCCCTCGGTCGTCAGCGTCGTGAGCACGGTCCGGCCCGACGACCCGGCGGTACGAACGTACCGGCTCATTCGCCAACCGGCGGACGGGCGCGCATACGCGTTCGCCCTCGCCCGCAAGCATGGGCTCACGTACGAGGCGCTCCGCGAGCGGTTCGGATCATGAGAGTCCACCTCCTGGCACCGGATCGCGAGTTCGACGGGGGGGCAACGACGGGTCCGTTCGACGCAGCCTTGATCCGGGACCTCGAACTCGAGTCCACCCTCTCGGTGATGGGCGGTGGGGACGATCACGTACAGACCGTCGCCCGCTCGGTACTGCTCGCGGATCCCCCGCCGCCCGCCACGGTGCGTTATCGGCAGGCGATCTTCGCGGATTGCCTGGCCCGGGCCCCGGCCGTGGCCGAACTCCGGGCGCTCGCGCTCGGGGCCCTCGGCGACGAGCGGGAGGTCTGGGGGTTCGGGGAGTCCCCGGAGTCGGTCCTCTATCGAGGGACGAAGCTCCTGGCGCTGCTCCTTCCGAGGCTGCGGCGGCTGCGGGAGCTGGCCGTCACCCAGGGAGCCGCGTTCCGCTCGGAGGGATTCCAGCGCCTGTTCTCAGGTGTGGCGACGGACCTCGACGAGACGTACTTCCGGTCGGTCGAGGACCTCCTCCGCCAGCTTCGATTCCCTCGTGGAACGTTGCTCGCCCTCCGTCTCGGAGCGGGCAACCGCGGTTCGGAGTACTCCCTGCGACGCCCGCCCGAGGAACGACGGCGCTGGCTGCGGCTCCCGTTCGTCGGCCGGCGGTCCCCCTTCTCGTTCGAGCTCGGGGAGCGGGACGAGGCCGGACGCCGCGCGCTCTCGGAGCTGCGCGACCACGGGGTGGCGTCGAGCGCGCAGGCCCTGCGGCAATCGACCGCGCGGTTGCACGCCTTCTTCACCCAGTTGCGCGATGAGCTCGATTTCTATCTCGGCGGGGCGAACCTGCACGCCCGCCTCGTCGGCGCCGGCCTGCCGGTCTGCGTTCCCGAGCCCCTCGATCCGTCCCCGTTCGGGCTCTCGGCCCAAGGTCTGTACGACCTCTCCTTGGCGCTCGGCGGACGAACGACGGTCGTGCCCAACGATCTCGACGTCGCGTCCCGCCCGCTCGTGGTCATCACCGGCGCCAACCAAGGCGGAAAGTCGACGTTCCTGCGCAGCGTCGGCCTCGCGGTCCTCCTCGCCCAAGCCGGATTGTCCGTCCCCGCCCGGCGATTCTCGACGAGCGTTCCCCGCGGGGTCTTTACTCACTTCCGTCGGGAGGAGGATGCGACGATGACGAGCGGCAAGTTCGAGGAGGAGCTCGACCGCATGCGCGCGATCGCGGGTCACCTTCGACCCGGCAGCCTCCTGCTCGCCAACGAGTCCTTCGCCTCCACGAACGAGCGAGAGGGTTCGGAGATCGCCGAGACCGTCCTCCGGGCGTTCCTGGATGGCGGCGTCCGGGTCGTGCTGGTCACGCACTTCTTCGACCTCGCCGACCGACTTCGGCGGATCGAGCCCGAACGGGCCCTCTTCCTACGGGCCGAGCGTTCCCCGGAGGGACACCGGACCTTCCGCATCGTGCCGGGGGAGCCTCTGCCCACCGGCTTCGGATTCGACCTGTACCGTCAGGTCTTCGGCCCGGCGGAGTCGGGCGCATCGCTCACGGCGTGACCGCGCGGCGAGCCGTGCCGGACGGGCGCCGGGGTCGTCGACCTGCGGCAGGAGAACTCGCTCGGAGATCCTCGAGCGGGCGCCGGATCGAGGGCATCGAGGCCGGGGCGATCGAGGCGGGGTCGATCCACGCCGAGTCGATCGCCTCGCGACTCGCCCGGGGCGTCGCGTTCTGGACGGGGTGGGCCCGGTAGCAGATGGTCACCCGGTGAATTCGGGGTTCGACCCCGGGTTCCGAGAAGCCCTCGTACACCCCGAGCAGCCCGTCGAGCTCCACGTCCAGGCCGAGTTCCTCGAACGCCTCGCGTCGGGCGGCCTCGGCGAGGCCCTCGCCCGGTTTCGGATACCCCTGGGGAAACACCCACGCGTGATGGTCCGGTTCGTCCTCCTCCCGGATGACGAGCACTCGCCCTTCGCGCTGGATCGCGACGGCGACCACGACGCGGATTTCCTCATCTCGTACCTCGATATGCGCGGGGAAGTCCCCACCGGGCGAGCCCGCCCGACCGGGCTTCCGGGGGCTCTCCGAAGTCATGGGGAGCTTCCTCGGGAGGCGGATCGTTCGGGCCGCGGTCCGCAACGGACGCCGCTCGCTGGAGCTCCGCTAGAGTTGGGCGGCGGTGCACTCGGACTCGGGGGCCTCATCGGTTCCGTCCGTAGGAGCCATCATCCGCGTCGCGGAAGTTCCGGCGAGCCCCATCGCCGGGCCGACCATTCTGCCGAGGTCTCTTTAGGATTTGCCGGTCGGGTAGGCTCTCGAGAGCATAGGGGGGAGCCCCTCGCCTCGCGACGGAGCGGACGGCCAGGCTGAAGAGGCGACCGGCTCTGGGCTCCGACGTTGGAAGCCGGGGACATGACCACCCGCGATGCGACCGAGGTTCGTGCGCCGCACCGGGGCTGTCTCGTTCACCTCGTGCGGCACGGACGCACACCGCTCAACGCGCAAGGGCGATTTCGGGGCCGCGAGAACCCTTCGCTCGACGGAGTCGGAAGGGCGGAGGCCGACCGGGCCGCGGGTCGACTGAGGGACGTCGTTCTCCGGGAGATCTGCTCGAGCCCGCTGGCCCGGGCCCAGGAGACCGCCGCGGCGATCGCGTCGCCGCACGCGCTCAACGTGAACGTGGAGCCGGACCTCCGGGACCTCGACTACGGGTCGTGGAGCGGACGCACGCCCGACGAGGTGGCGCGAACGGACGGCGACCTCTACCGGAAGTTTCTCTCGGATCCCACGGAGGTCAGTCCACCGGGCGGAGAGCTGGTTCGCTCCGCCGCGGATCGGGTGCTGCGGGCGTTGCACCGGATCGCGTTCCGCAACGACGGTGCCGAGATCGTGGCGGTGACGCACGATGTCCCGATCCGGCTGGTCCTCGCGCACGCGGCGGGCTTGGCCGCGGGTGGAATGTGGGAGCTAGAGGTTCCGACCGGCTCGATCCGTCGCCTGGAAGTCACCGACGCGAGGATCTCGGTGCTCGGTGAGGTCGAGGGGCTCGACGGGCGGTAGAACCCTCGGACGGGTGGGGGAAAGCTGGTTCCGCTCGGCTCCCTCGGGGAGCCGCAGCGCCACGCCTAAGTACTGCTGCGTTTCCTAAACGGTCGGCGGAGGCGTCCGCCGGCCGGGTCCCCCGGCAAACCGCCCTCGGGCCAATGACGCCTACTCTCGAAACGGGGAGTAGGCAAGGTGAACGCGACCGAGCAAGCGGTCAACGTCCTGCAGGCCGCGACGGTGCTCCTCCTCTCGCCGCTCCTGGCGGGGGTGTCGGCGCGGTGGAAGGCGTGGACCGAGTCCCGACGGGGTCCTTCGATCTTCCAGCCGTACTTCGATCTCGCCAAGTATCTGCGGAAGGACACCCTGGTTCCGGACGGCTCGTCGGCGGTCTTCGTGATCGCCCCGATCCTCGCGTTCGGCGCGTACCTGCTCATCTCGATCGTCGTGCCCATCATCACCCCGTATCCGATCCCCTTCGCCTCCACCGTCGACTTTCTGGGCGGCGGGCTGATGTTCGCCCTCGCCGGGACGCTGACCCTCCTGGCGGCCCTGGACTCGGGCAGTAACTACGCCGCCCTCGGGGCCAGTCGGACGGTGTCGTTCGCGGCGTTCGGCGAGCCGACCCTCATCGTCGTCTTCTTCGCGGTCGCCGTGATCACCGGGACGAACAACCCGTACGTCACGAACAACCTGCTGACCTCCTCGAGCTCGGCGTATCTCTCCCCAACGCACCTCCTCGTGACCGGCGCGTTCTTCCTGTTGCTCCTGGCCGAGATCGGTCGCCTGCCCGTGGAGAGCGCGGGGCTGATGGAATTCGGAATGCTCGAGGACGGGCGCCTGTTCGAGCACTCGGGCCGGCTGCTCGGCATCCTGCGCTGGAACGGCTGGATGAAGCAGTTCCTCCTCTGCGCCGTCTTCCTGAACGTCTTCGCGGCCCCGTGGGGCCTCTTCGCCCAACCGACGCTCCTCGACGCGACGATCAACATCGGGGTGTTGTTCGCCAAGCTGCTCGCGCTGATGGGCGGCCTCGCGGTCATCGAGGCGACGATCGCGAAGGTCCGCCTGTTCAAGATCCGGGACTACCTCGCCCTGTCGTTCTCCCTCGCGATCCTGTCGGTCTTCGCCTTCGCGGTGCTGGGGGCGGCCTAGATGGACGGTTCGACCGAGGTCGTCGCCCTGGTGGGCGTCGGCATCCTGCTCACCGCCCTCTACCTCCAGTCGGAGTCGTTCGTCGATCCGATGATCGGCGGGATCGCGCTCCAATCCCTGCTGCTCGCTCTTCTCCTGGGCTGGCTCGCTTGGTCCGAGAAGAGTCTCGACCTGCTCGTCCTCGCGGCCCTCACGGTCATCATCCGGGCCCTGGTGATCCCGTACGTCCTGCGCCGCCAGATCCGGGCCTTCCGCTGGCGCCTCCGCGAGATCCACGCCGCGAACCGGGTGACCGGTCACGCGCTCGCGGCCGTCGCGGCCGCGATCATCGCGTGGTTCGTGTTCCAGCAGACGTTCGCGTCCGGGTTCCCCGAGGTCGGCGCCGCGCTCCCGTTCGTGCTCCTCGTCCAGGGACTCTTGATGCTCGCGACCCGCTCGAACACCCTCGTCCAGGTCATCGGGTATCTCGAGGAAGAGAACGCCATCGTCTACGCCGGCGCGCTCTACGCGCACGCCTTCCCGCTGTTCGTCGAGACCGTCGTCTTTCTCGACGTCCTCGGGGTCGTGCTCGTCGGCGTGATCCTCTCGATCCAGCGTGACGTGACGGGCACCCCCGAGGAGTCGGCGTTGGAGGAGCTCTCCGGATGAACGACGCGCTCGACACCCTCTGGCTCTTCCTGCTCCTCGTCGCCCCGGCCGCGAGCGCGGTCCTCGCGCTCGTGCCGTATCCCGCCGTCGGGCGCGACGCGGCGCGCATCGGGTCCCTCGTCGCCCTCGCCGCGGCGCTCGGTCTCCTCGTCGAGGGGGCCAGCGGCCGCTGGGGGGAGTACCTCGGGCTCGACTCGCTCAGCGAGGTGTTCCTCGTGATGGTCACCAGCATCTACGCCACGTCGGCGTGGTACTCGGACGGGTACCTGCGGGCGGTCCACCGGCCGTTCCTCACACCGCAGATCTACTACGCGCTCCTCCACGCCTTCGCGTTCGCGATGATCGCGACGCTGGTCGTGTCCGATCTCGGTCTGATGTGGATCGGGATCGAAGCGACGACCGTCGCGAGCGCGCTCCTGATCGTGCTCGAGCGCAAGCCGACGAGCGTCGAGGCGGCCTGGCGCTACACGCTGATCGCCTCGGCCGGCCTCACGATCGCCCTCTTCGCGCTGCTCCTCATCTACGCGACGACCGGCACCCTCGACGCGTTCGCGCTCGCGGCCGCGCCCCCCGCGGTGACGCTCCCGATCGAGATGGCGGTCGCGCTCGCCCTCGTCGGCTACGGGACGAAGGTCGGGCTCTTCCCCATGCACTCGTGGCTCCCGGATGCCCACTCCGAAGCGCCCTCCCCGATCTCGGCGTTGTTCTCGGGCGTGCTGCTCCCGACCGCGCTCTACACGTTCGCCCGGGTCTACGCGATCCTCCCCCGGCCGGCCCCGGCCGCGATCACCGATCTCCTGATCCTCTTCGGCCTGACCTCGGCGTTCGTGGGGGCGTTCCTCCTCCAGCGCCAGCGGTCGTTCAAGCGGCTGTTCGCCTACTCGAGCATGGAGGTCATGGGCATCGCGGTCGTCGGGCTCGCCCTCGGGGGGGTCGCGCTCTACGGCGCCCTGGTCCTGCTCGTCGCCCACGCGTTCGCGAAGTCGGCCGCGTTCTACTGCTCGGGCAACGTGCTGCGGGGGACGGGCACGAACCGCATCGACGAGGTCCGGGACCTCCGGCATCGGATGCCCCGCACCAGCGGGGCCTGGATCCTGGCCGCCTTCGCGGTCACGGGCGCGCCGCCGTTCGGGACGTTCCTCGGAGAGCTCCTCATCGTCGTGGGCGCGCTCGCGGCCGGCTGGTACGACGTGGCACTGCTCCTCGCTCTCGTGATCCTGATCGCCTTCCTCGGGGTGAACTCGCAGATCGGCCGCATGGTCTTCGGCGAGCCGACGGCCGCGCCCGGCCCGGCGCATCCCGGGGCCGAGGACGGGGCGTGGATCGCGTTCGTCAACGTCGGCGTGGCGCTCGTGATCGGGGTCGCCGCGCTCCCCTACCTCTCGGGCGCCTTGGGCGCGGCCGCCCGGATCCTGGGAGGCTCGACGCCGTGAGCGCGGTCCGGCCTTCCGAGACGGAGCCGTTCGATCCGTACGGCCCCGAACGGGCGCTCGCGTACTCGCCCGAGGACGCGACGTTCGCCCTGTTCAACGATTACGCGACGGGGCGGCCCGTGCTTCGCCACGGGATCCGGATCCCGGTGCCCACCGAGGTCCGAGCGACCTGGCAGCGGTCCCGGACGCCCGAACTGACCCGATCCGCCGGGCCGATGGAGACGATCGAAGGGTACGGGATCTTCACGTTCCCCTACGGGCCGGTCTCGATGGGGGTGCCCGAGAGCGGGAAGTTCGAGGTCCGGACCTACGGCGAGCGGATCCTCTCCCTCGAACCCGTGACGGGGTTCAAGTCGCGGCGGATCCTCACGTCGATCGCCGGGCAGCCCATTTCCGACGGGGCGCTCCGCATCGAACGGCTCGCCGGGAACTTCTCGGCCGCCCACGCCGCGGCCTACCTCGCCGCGGCGGAGAGCGCAGCCGGTATCGAAGTGCCGGAGGGCGAACTGTGGGTCCGGGCGCTCGCCCAGGAGCTGCAGCGGATCTACAACCACGTGCACGTGCTCGCCCGGCTGGCCGAGGCGGCGAGCCAGAACGTCGGCGCCGCCCAGACGCACGCGCTGGCGGAGGAGATGCTCCGCATCCAGGGCTCGATCTTCGGTCACCGATGGCTGTTCGGCGCCCTCCTGCCGGGGGGTCCCCGACGGCACCTCGACGCGGCGGATCGGCGCGATCTCGGCCGTCGGCTGAACCTACATTCGGAGCAGTTCGAGCGCCTCTGGGAGCTCTTCCTCGGCAGCCGGACGTTCATCGACCGGATCCAGGCGACGTGCCCCGTGCGACGCGAGGAGGCGCTGCGCTGGGGCGCCGTCGGGCCGACCTTGCGCGCGTGCGGCGTGGCGTGGGACGATCGGCTGCGCGTGCCGGTCACGCCGTACAACGACCTCTTCCTCGAGCTGTCGCAAGAGTCGGCCGGAGATGCCCTCGCCCGCATGCTCGTTCGGGCCCGCGAAGTGCAGTCGAGCTACCTGCTGCTCGAGCAGATGCTCGACCGCTGGCCCCGCGATCCCGGCCGCCTCCTCTCGCCGGCCCCCCCGGTCGCCCCGGGCCGGGGCCTCGCGCGGGTCGAGAGCCCCAGCGGGGACCTCGTCTACGACGTGACGGCCTCGGATGGGCGGGTGACCCGGATCGGGATGCGCGCGGCGAGCCAGGCGAACATCCCGCTCTTCGCCCGCGGACTGCGCAACGGCGTCTTCACCGATTTCCACTTCGCGTGGGAGAGCTTCGGCCTCGTCTTCGCGGAGATCGACGCGTAGGGGGAACGATGCCGACGTGGATCGGACAAGCGGCCCGGAACGGCATCGTCACGAGCCGCTACCCGGCCGAGCCCGCGACCGATGCCGAGGTCCCCGAGACCGCCCGGCCGCCCATCCCGCTCCGGGGCGACGCGGCGCTGCACGACGGCGTCGCCCGCTGCCCCGTCGGCGCGATCTCCGAGGAAGAGCTCGATCGAGGGAAGTGCATTCGCTGCGCCCGCTGCCGGCCCGCCGGGTTCGAGTTCCGCGGTCCGGTGGAAGCCTCGACGGGGAGGCGGGCGGAGCTCCGCGTCGGGTCCGCCGCGCCGGCCGGCCCGGGCCTCGTCGAGGCGCTGCCCCCGCTCGTCGGGTTCCCCCGGTCCCTGCACGTCTTCCTCGTGGACGCCGGCAGCTGCAATGCCTGCAATCTCGAGGTCCTGGCGCTGGCGAACCCGCTCTACGACTCGCAGCGTCTGGGCATCTTCTTCACCAGCTCCCCGCGCCACGCGGATGTCCTGCTCGTCGTGGGCATCCCCACGCCCGAGATGGCGCCCGCCGTCCTCCGCGCGTACGAGGCCCTGCCCGCTCCGAAGGCGGTGATCGCGGCCGGCGTGTGCCCGATCAGCGGCGGCGCGTTCGCGGGGACGCCGGGGCTCCTCGCCGGCTTGGAGGAGCTCGTGCCGGTCGACGTCTTTGTTCCCGGGTGTCCCCCGGCCCCGGTGGAGATCCTCGACGCGATCCTGCGGGTGCACGGGCGCGCCCGGACGGCCGGAGGGGACTGACATGGACCCGGCGGGGCTCCTCCTGACGGTCTCGGTCGCCGCGTTCTTCGTCGGGGCGGCGCTGGGGCCGCTCGGCCGACGCGGGCCGTACCTCGGATCGCTCGTCGGTTCGGCGGGACTCGGGATCGTCGCGGTCCTGGTCCTCGCGGGCGGCTCCGTGACGGGCGCCACGTGGGCGGGCCCGCTCGGCGACGTGGAAGGCCTCACGCTCGACCCGCTCGCCGCGTTCTTCGCGCTCGCCGCGGCGCTCGTGTGGGTCGCCACGTCGGTGTATTCGCTGACGTACGACGACCGGCGGTCGCCGCTGCTCGCGATCACGTACGCGCTGACGCTCGGCTCGATCGCGCTCCTCATCGCCGCCTCGGATCAGGTGCTGTTCCTGATCGGCTGGGAGACGATGACCCTCGCCTCGTACGGCATGATCCTCCAGGCGAAGGGGCCGGGCGAGCGCATCTTCTCCGCCGCGTTCGTCTTTCTCGCGTTCGGCGAAGCGAGCACGCTGTTCATCTCCCTCGCGTTCGCCGGGTTGCGCGTCGGGACCGGCGTCTTCGCCTTCGGACCGCACCTCGGCCCGGGCGACCTCGCGACGCTGGTCTTCGTCGCGGGGCTGCTCGGCTTCGGGATCAAGATGGGCATCGCGCCGTTCCATCTGAGCGAGTGGCTCCCGATCGCGCATTCCTCGGCCCCGTCGAACGCGTCCGCGGTCCTCAGCTCGACCCTGACGCTCGCGGGCGCCTACGGGCTCTTCCGGCTCGTGAGCCTCCTGTCGAGCCCCCCGCTCTGGTGGGGCGCCGTGGTCCTCGCGATCGGAGCGATCTCCGCCCTCCTCGGGGCCCTCTTCGCGGCCGTGAGCGAGCACTCGAAGGGCCTGCCGGCCTACAGCACCATCGAGAACAACGGTCTCATCCTCGTCGCCCTGGGCGTCGCCCTGCTCGCCCAGAGCGATGGGGTGCACGAACTCTACGTCTTCGCGCTCTTCGCCGCCTTCTACCAGGCCCTGGCCCACGCGATCGCCAAGACCGGCCTCTTCCTGAGCGCCGGGTACATCGAGCACACGGCGCACACCTTCGACCTCAACTCCGTGGAGGGCCAGGCGAAATCGGGCAGTCGGGGCGAGTTCGGCGGCACGATCATCGCCACCCTCAGCCTGGCCGCCGGACCGCCCCTCGCCGGATTCGTGAGCGAGTGGATGGTGCTCGAGGCGTTGTTCCAATCGTACCGCTTCGGTCAGTCATGGGTCGAGTTCGTGGGGCTCCTCGCCGGTGCGGCGGTGGCCCTCGCCGCGGGCCTGATCGTGGTCGCGATGGTCAAGTTCGTCGGCTTCTCGATGCTCTGGCGCCCCCGGCCCTCGGGCGCGGGCCCGCCCGAGTCGCGCCTCGGCGGGGTCGTGGGGGCGGTCGGGGCGATGGTCCTCGCGATCGGCGTCCTCGCGCCCTGGATCCTGCGGTTCATCGCGCCCGCCGTCTCGGGCTTCGCCGGGAGCTCGGTCGCGGCCCCCGTGGGACAGCTCCTCGCGGTGCCCGACGGCTGGTCGATCCTCTCGGGCTCTCCGTTCGGGATCCTCTCGCCGCCGATGATCCCGTTCATCGTCGTCGCCGGGGCGGCGGTCGCGGCGGGCTACTACGCGCTCGGTCGTCCCCGCCCCCGACGCCGCGTGCCGATCTGGATGGCGGGAAGCCCCCCGGGGCAGCCGGGGGAGACGTACACCTCGTTCGGCTACGGCACGGGGATCCGCATCATGATGCGCTCGGTGCTGTCGACCCGGGAGGTCCGGGCCGAGACCGGCGAGTCGAGCGGCGCCGGCGTCGACCCCGTCGCGGCCTACAACGTGGACCTCGAGGTGTTCGACGCCTTCAAACTGTTCTACGAGGCGCTCGTCCGGCTCGGGCAGGGGACCTCGGCGGTGCTGAAGGCCGCGGTGATGCCCGGACGGCTCGGTCGGTATCTCGCGTACATCCTCATCGTGGTGCTGCTCGTCGTGATGTACGTCGCGGCGTTCTATTGATCGGCGGGCCGTCCGCCGGGGGCCCGGGGCGGTCCGGCGTCGTCGCCTGCCGATCGCCTCCCGAGGATCGGCAGGAGGCACGCGGCGCCGAGTACGGCCAGGACCGCGGACGCCGAGAACGCCACCGGCGCGGAGTAGTACGTCCAGAGTCCGCCGACGATCACCGACGCTCCCAACGAGGCGGCTCCCTGGACGGCCCCGAACCAGCCGAAGGCCCGGCCCCGGCTGGCCGGGTCGACGGTCCCGCCGATCCACGTCGAGGTGGTGACGTCGGCGAGCGCGATCTGGGCCCCCGCGAGACCGAACGCGGCCAATGCGACCCCCACGCTCGGGGTGAGCGCGAAGAGAACGTCGACCGGCACGAAGAGCAGGAAGCTCACGCCCACGAGACCGGCCCCGGGAAATCGGACGGCGAGGAGGCCGGCCGGATAGGAGAGGCCGGCGTAGACCAGATTGTAGAGCAGGTACGCGACGAGCGCGACCAGGATCGCGCCGACCGGTCCGACTCCTCCCGGTGCGAGGAGGCCGGTACCGACGCGCAGGAGACCGAGCAGGATGTTGAAGTACGCCAGACCGAAGACGGCGACCGCGACGAGGAACCAGCGGAACCGTCGCGGGAACGGCCGCGGAGGACGGGCCGCTTCCCTCGGTCCATCGCGGCTGGCCCCTGGCGGGTCGCGGACCAGGCGGTAGAAGAGCACGACCGCGACCAGCCCCGGCAGCACGCTGAGCGCGAAGATCCATCGGAACGCGGGGAGCCCGTCGGTGACGACCAGCACCGCCGCCGACGCCGTGCCGCCGACCGCTCCGAGGGAGTCGAACGTCTGCTCGAGACCGAACGAACGACCGCGGGCGCCCGGCTCCGCGGCGTCCGCGAGGATCGCCTTCTTGATCGGTTGTCGCTCGCCCCTCGCCCCCCACGCGGTGACGCGGAGGAGGGCCGCGATCGGCCAGGCGGTCGCGAGGGCGACCAGCCCGTGCGCGATGGTCGTGGTTGCATACCCGCCCGTGCCGACCGCCCGACGATCCGCCCGGCCGGCGAGGCGCTGTCCCGCGACGAACTGGGTCCAGCTCTGGGCGAGAACGGCGGCCCCCTCGACGAACCCGATGACGAGCGGCGAGGCGCCGAGGTCGAGGGCGAGAAAGAACGGCAGGATGGGCAGGAGCATCTCGTAGCTCCAATCGGAGAAGAGGCTCGTGATCGAGACCGCCCAGACGTCATGCGGGATCCGAACGGATGGACGGGCCGTCGCCCGGTCGTTCGCCATCCGCGACCCGACGGCGCGCGCTCAGGGGACGACGACGACCGGTACCGGCGCGTGGGCCACCACGTACGCCGACACCGAACCCAGGAGGACCCGGCTCGCGTCCCCTCGACCCCGAGTCCCGACGACCACCAGCTCCGCGCCGATCTCCGACGCGACCGCGATCAGCACCGGGCCGGGGGCGCCCTCGCGATCGACGACGAAGGCCGACAGGCCGCGGGGCTGGGCGTACGCGCGCAGCGACTCCATCGCGCGCGTCACCGCGCGGTTGGGGGCCACGATCTCCTCGTCCGTGAGCGGCTCCGCCATCCGGTGGTCCGGCTGGGTCGCATGCACGAACCAGACGTTCCCCGCTCCGCTCGGCGCGAGCGCGAGGGCGAGCCGGGCCGCGCGATTCGCGGGAGGCGATCCGTCGAACCCGACCACGATCCGGGCCGGCGGCGCGGGCGCGGCGGCCGACGGAGGACCCGACGCGGTAGCGGGGCCGCTCATAGCGCGTCCCGGCCTTTCGGGATGTAGCGCGAAGCCGCCTGGTCCACGTCGGGCTCCGGCTCGAGCAGCGCCGCCTTCTCCGAGTCCGATCCCGTCGTCCGGATGACCGCTTCGAGCGCGCGGACCCGACGCGCCAGGACCTGGTTCTCCCGGTAGTAGGTCGCGGCCTGGAAGTTGGCCCGGGCCCGATCCCCGGCGCACTCGGCCAGCGCGCGGGCCACTTCGGAGAGCCGTTGGACCGGATCGGTCGCCAGCTTGCCCGGCGTGTGGAACGGGCCCCGAGGGATCAGCGGAAGCACGGACCGGAGCCAGGTCTCGAACCCTTCGATCTCGACCTCGTCGAGGTCGATCCACGGCCGGATCTCTTCTTTCAACGAGGAGGAGAACTGGACCCACGTCCCCCCGCTGGGGGGCCGGGCCATCGGCTCCCGACCTTTCGTCGCCGTCGACTCCGGTGGCGCTTCGGTATCCCTGGGCATTGCCTCTTCCCAGGGGTCATTGGCAGCGCGCTGCGGTTCGGTCCTCGGACGAGGGCCGGGCTGACCCCACAGCCAGGCGTACTAGGGTTGCGACGTATTTGGAGCTTCGCGGCCGGCGCCGCCCGCCGATCCGCTAGGCGCCCCGCCGGGCTGGGAGGCGGCCGTGCCGGATCGCCGCCATCATCTCGGCGTAGTCGCGTTGGGTCTGATCGGCGTAGGCCTCGGCGAACCGTGCGATCGCCTCCTCGAACGTGCCCTTCGTACCCAGGTAGCCGCTGATCGCGGCCGGGTCCCCCGTGCGCGCGTGGGCCCGGGCGAGCGCCGCCCCGCACAACTCGGCATGGCCGAGCCACTCCCTCGGCGCCATCGAGTCGAGATCGGGGAAGAACTTCCAATCGCGGAGCTGGCGAACGTAGAAGTCCTCCGACCGGATCGACCCCCATCCGAGGAAGCTGTCGCTCGACTGCTGGATCAGGTGCTGGCCGACGACGACCCGCTGTCCGTGGTTCGCGTAGGTGCTCGGCCCCGCATACGGCTCGAGCGCGGACGGGAGAGCCTGCTTCGACTGGAGGAGCACCGGGTCGTCCGTGTCCCGATCCCCGACCAGCAAGATGACCGAGCAACGGGTCCCCACGCTGCCGACGCCGACGACCTTCTGGGCCACGTCCGCGATCCGGTATCGCTCGAGCAGCATCCGCCGATCCTCGGGGATCGTCGCGAGATAGCGCTGGATCAGTACGTGGGTGATCTCCTGCCGCCACCGTCCCGGGTAGTGCACGATGAGCGGCGGGACGTCCCGGATCCGATAGCCTCCGCCGACCTTCCGGACGACCTTGGGGAATACGTGCAGCACCGTCCGACCGCGCGCCCGTCGGGCGAGCCGGCCGATCACCCGGCGGGCCCCGCGGCGCACCTGCTCGGAGACTTGCTCCGGGTCGAGGTGCGAGTACCAGATGTCGAGGTATCGCTCGAACGCGTAGGAGTTCATCGACTCGCGGTACGATCGGGCCGCGCGGAGCGCGGCCCGGTGGCAGTCGACCGGCGCGAGGGCGTGCGCGCGACCCCCCGCCACGAAGCTCGTGGCCAGCCGCTTCACGTCCCACTCCCAGGGACCGGGCAGGGTCTCGTCGAAATCGTTGAGGTCGAAGACCTCGTGCCGCTCGGGCGTGCCGAAGATCCCAAAGTTGCTCAAGTGGGCGTCCCCACCCAGCTGCACGCGGAGACCGGTCGTGGGCGTCGACGCGAGATCGGACGCCATCACGTCGGCCGCGCCGCGCAGGAAGGCGAACGGGTTGAGCGACATGCGGCCGTACCGGATGGGCAAGAGCTCCGCGACGCGACGCCGGTCGGACCGGGCGAGGAGTTCCAGCGGGTCCGGTCGATCGCGCGCCGGCGACCAGATCGCCTGGCTCGACCGCGGCACCTTTTGACGCAGGCGCTTGCCCCAACGGTAGCGTTCTTCGCGCGTCGGGCGCGCGGCAATCGGCGGCTCGGAACGTCGGACCGGCGCCAAGGGGAGCCCCCTATCGCGGAGGCGGTCTCGGGTAGAAGGACGCTTCGACGGGCCGAACGGTTCGCGCACGCCCGATCCGTCGAGCGTTCGGGACCCGAGCGGGCTTGGAAGCTCCGGACGACGATCCCTTCGTCGTCGTCGGAGCGGGTACGAGACGTTCAAGAGACCTCCGTTCGTCCCGGGGCTGGGAACCTCCGTGTCCCTCCGCGGGATGCCGATCCGGCTCGCCGAGTACCCGGCGCGCACGACCACGAATGACCGGTTCCGCCACGTCGAGTTACCGGCGCTCGACCGGCTCTTCTTGCCGCCCGCCCTGACCGGGTTGCTGGACGATCCCCCGATCGCGGTTCGGTCGTTCCTCGAGGACGATAACCGCGGCGCGGTCGCGACCGACCCGATCGCGACCCTCGACGGGACCGCCTTCTATCTGTCGGTGAAAGGCGTCGGATCCGCCGTGGATCCGTTCGCGTCCCGGCCGCTCGACCGGTCGTCGGTGGAGCGGCTGACCGAGGATCCCGACGTGCGCCGCCGGCTCGCCTCGCCGACGGTGCCGCCCGCCCCGGACGATCCGGAGCGGATCATCACGGGCGAGGTCTGGCTGCGGGGTTCCCCGTACGGCGGCCAAGGGCTGGAGCATGCGCGCATCGCGCTCGGGATCTCCGAGCGGGCCGATCTCACGTCGCTCGCGGGATTCCGCCTCGCGCCGGTCGTCAAGATCGCCCACCTGCCCCCGGTCCTCGAGGAGCGCATCCGGTCGCTGCACTGGTTCCGTCGATTCCCCGGACCGATCGTCCAGGAGATCCGACTCGTCCCTTCGAACGTGCGCATCTACTTCCACGGAAAACAGACCGTGGGTACGGGCGTGCGCGACGTGTTCGACCATTTCCACCTCGACTCGGCCCAGCAGGCCCTCCAGTTCGAGGTCGCCTACTTGCGCTCGACCGTCCCGCTCCTCACGCTCTTCGCACGGACGCTCCGGTTCGACCCCGCGCGGGACCGGTACTACGGGCTCGACTTCCACGACGTCTGGCTGGACAAGGACGCGGTCATCGCCCCCGACGGTACCGTCTACTTCGTCGACCTCGAAGGGATCGAGGAGGAGGGGGTCGACCGGGATCGGGTACGGGAGAAGATCGAGGACCAAGTGTTCCGATCGCTGTACGAATTCCTCTTCGCTTACGAGCAGATCGATCAGGAACGCCGACGACGGTTCGGGGGCCCGGAGTCGCGCAAGGCGCAGCTCGTCGCCCTGCTCGAACGGGCGCTCGCGCAGGACCGGTACGTCCGGCTCGCCGGGGAGGGTCGGCCGGCGTCGCTCCAGATCCGGAACGCCCTCGCCGACGAGGGACTTTATACCAATTTTCCGCTCGTGGACGCCTGAGATGCCCGACTGCACCCACGTCGCCGCGTTCCTGCAGAGCGTCAGCGCCCGATCGGTCCAAGGGAATCTCGCCGCGACGGACGTGAGTGCGCTCCAACAACTCGGGCTCATCGACCTGCTGTCGCCGGATCAGAAGACCCAGCTCGAAGCGGAGGTCGCCCAGCTGCAGGCCGCCCAGGCCGCGATCGACCAGGAGAAGGCCCAGGTCGCCCAGATGTCCGACTCCCTCACGACGGACACGCGCCGCACGCACTCGGTCCTCTTCCACCTGGAGGGGGTTGACAAGGAGGAGGCGTCGGTCGACCAGCTCCACCAGGAGCAGGAGGCGTTGCAGTCCCTCGAGGCCGAGGTCGCGAAGCGCGAGGCCGATTTCGCGCAGCTCCTCGTGAAGCAGGGCGAGCTCGCCCAGATGAGCGCGTACGACGGCCAGTTCATCGCGATCACCACCGCCGGTCGCGTGGCCCTGCGCGACCTCAACGTCGCGCTCTACCGGGTCGGCGACGAGGAGTTCGCGTCGTACTGGACCCAGGCCCAAGCGATCGACACGGAGATCGGCTCGATCGTCAACCAAGCCGCGGCGGTCCACGTACCCCTTTCCCAGGCCCTCGCCGGCATCGATCCCGTCTACCTCTGGGCGGTCGCCATCGGGATCGCGAAGCAGAAGGGCGATCCCGCGCAGCAGGTCCCGGCGTTCCTGGCGGCGTACCACGCGGTCGCCGCGTTGACGTCGAACCTCGAGAACCGGCTGCTCGCCTCCGAGGTGCTCACCGGCATCCCTCAGCCCCTCGCGAACTCGAGCGCCGACCTGGGCACGCTCGTAACAAACGTCCGGACGCTCGGGATCCCGGACGACGCCGCTCCGGGAGTGGCGGCCATCCTTCTCTCGGGTCGACGGGCGGACGGGACGTTCGCGACCGACCCCTTGGCGCAGTTCCTGCGCGTCACCCCGTCGTACGAATCCGCGGCGCTGCTCGCGATCGTGAACAAGCCGTTCGCCGACCTTAAGACCGCCTTCACCCAGGTGAAGGCGATCTTCTCCGGCTGGGGGTACTCGGTCAGCGAGGACACCGAGCTCGCGTCCGCCTATCTCGCGCTCTCCGACCTGCCGCCCGGGACGATCGCGACGAAGATGGCGATCCTCGTGCGGGGGGTGAGCGCCTACCTCGAGTACCCGCTCGTCGCCGCCGCGATCCTCGCCTCGATCCCGGTCCTGGAGGCGAACGAGACGCTGAACCTGCTCGAGAAAGCGTACGAGATCCTCGGGCAGCGCACCGGTCCGATGTCGTCGGCCGAGCTGCTCTCGCTCGCGGTGCGGACGATCCATGGGGTGAACGTCCGGAGCGTCAACGAGCTCGACCCGACGCAGACGAAGCCCGCCACGTACCCGAGCTTCTCGTACTACAACGCCGCGCCCCGGCTCTGGATCCCGGTCGTGGTCGTCCACGGCGGCTACTACGCGACGTACAGCGCGATGGGCGGGGTCCACCCGGCCCATCTCCACGCGGTCGGCGGCGGGGGCTGGGGCGGAGGGTTCGGCGGATGAGAGCCCGGGGCGTCGGGTTCCTCCTGATCCTGTTCGGCGTCCTCGGGCTGGCCGGCACCGCGACCGCGAGCGGACCCGGCCACTACCTGCCGGCGGCCGGCGACCGGTTCGCGTACGCGGAGACGATCACCGTCACGAACGGCACCGGGAACTACTCGGGCTACACCGAGACGGGCAGCTACACCGGCTCGATCGCGGTCACCGCGGTCGCTCCGAACGGAACCGCGAACGCGACCTACGCCGCCTCGGGGACGTACCAGAACGACCAGGGCGCCGACTATCCCTGGTCCGAGGGGGGCTCGTTCTCGTTCTCGGGCACGAGCTTCCACTACGTCGCCGGAACGGACAACCAGACCGGGTACGTCGATCCGTACGTGTGGTTCTACATGAACGACAGTCTCGGCCCGGGCGCCCCGTTCGACCTCCTGAACTCCCCGATGACGGTCGTCGGGACGGACGTTCCGTTCGCCCTGGCTTCGAGCCCGACCGGATACGTGGCCTCGATCTTCACCGAAGGCAACGGGAGCTACCAGCGGGACGACGCGTACGGGGACTTCGCCGCCGCCTACAACTGGAAGGCCTACTTCGATCCGGGGACCGGCTACATCCTCGGCTACGTGTACACCGAGCACGACTCGGATTCGGCCGGCGACGGGTTCACGTACACCGACCGGCTCACGGACACCCAGACGAGCTTCGCGCTCACGTCGACGTCCCCGCCCCCGTCGACCTCGACGACCCCGTCCTTCCCGTGGCTGATCGTGGTGGCCGCGATCGTGGTCGTCGTCATCGTGGTCCTCGTCGTGGCCGTGGCCCTGCGGCGCCGACGACGCGGTCCCGCACTGCCGCGTCACCCGACGACCGCGGTCCCCGGCACGATGCCCACGTTCGCGCCGCCCGCCCCGGTGAACCTCATCCCGCGGGACCAGCCGCCGGTCCAGCAGGTCGTGATCCGGGAGACCGTCAAGGTCCCGTGCCGGTACTGCGGGACGCTGATGGACTCGACGGCCACGAACTGCCCCAACTGCGGGGCACCTCGAACGTAGCGAGAGGTCGCGCGCGCGCCGACGGCCCGAAGTGGAACATGCGGCCCACCGGCGCCATCCCGGCCCGCTCGGCGGCCGCCCGCGAGGCGACGTTGCCGTCGTAGATCTCGCTCACGACCTGCCGACCTCCCGTGCGCCGCAACCAGTGCATCCGGGCGGTGAGCAGGTCCGCTCCGATCCCGAGCCCTCGGAAGCGGGGGTGCACGAGGAACGAGTGGCCGCGCGCGTACCCCCCCACGCGGGTGAGCCAGCTGACCCCCACGACCCGTCCGTCGAGTTCGCACAGGAAGCCGGATTCCTCGGGACGCGGCAGCGTCGCGATCCACGGGTCGACCCCCGGCCCGAGTAGAGCGCGCATCAACGATCGGATCGGTTCGAGGTCCCGGGGCCCGGCGATCCGCACTGGGTTCCGGATCCCTTCCCGGGGAGTCCAATCCCGAAGGTCCGCCGCGAAGACCTCGACCGGCGCCCCGCCCGGGACCCACGGTGCCTCCAGGTAGAGTCCGGCGGGATCCATCGCGGTGAGGTACCGCTCGGCGATCGCGCGGGTCCGCGTAAACCCGGATCCCACGCCCTCGCTGGCCCCGGACAGGAGGAGGCCCCGAACCGTCCCGCCGTCCTCGGCGACCTCGACCGCTCCGCCGGTCCGCAGTGCGTCTTTCGCGAACGTGGGAAGGAACGGATCGAACCACCCGGAGAGCGGCGCCCAGCGCAGGTGGTCGACCTCCTCGAGCGTCCCGATCGATCGGTATCCGATGGCTCCGTCCCCCCGCCGTACGGCGGCCGGAACGGTCGGCCGCGGGCTCCCGTCCCGAACCGGTCCGGGATCCTCGCCCTCGGATTCCAGCGGAAACTCAGGAACCGGGTCGAACGGAAGGCCGGGTTCCGGGAACCGCATTGGGTCGGCCGGACGTAAGGTCTCCCACCGACCCGAACGGATCGCCTCGGCGAGGCGCCGCGCGAGACCCCCGGCCCGCATCACGCCAAACCCGTTGAACCCGGTCGCGATGTACAATCCTTCGGCCCTCGGGACCCGGCCCACCAGCGGATAGCGGTCGGGAGAGGCCGTGCAGAGCCCGGCCGACGCGGCCTCACGGGGGGCGGTCGGAAGTCCGCCGAGCAGGGACCCCACGCTCGCCTCCATCCGCTCGACGAACGATCGGTCCGCCTCCGCCTCCCAGCGGAAGGGGTCCTCCTCGGTCGACCCGGTCCCATCGCCCGCCAGGACGCGACCGTCGGGGGCCGACCGCACGTAGAGACCCAGGTCGAGATCGTGGAGCGTAGGGAACGGCGGGAGGAGGGGGCGGGGCCGCAACCGGACGACCTGCGCCCGGAACGGTGCGACCGGGATCGAGTGGCCGAGCGACTGGAGGACCCCCTTCGACCAGGCACCCGCGGCGACGACCAGCGCGCGGGCGACGCAGGTCGGCTCGGTCCCGAGGCTCCACGCGCCGTCCGCAAGTCGATCGACACGGATCCCGTCGGCCCGGGAGCGCTGGTCGACCCCGGCGCGCTGGGCGGCTCGGAGATAGCCGGATCGGATCGCGGTCGGTTCGATCGTCGCGTCGTCCGGAGTGAAGAGCGCCGCCCGGACGTCGCTCAGATCGGCGATGGGGAGGATCTCCCGGACCGCTTCGGGCCCGACCTGCCGGTTCGCGACCGCTTCTCGCTCCAGCACGCGCTGCACCCGGGCGAGCCAGCGGACCCCGACCTCCGTTCGGGCCACGCGCAGACCTCCGTCACGTCGGACGGGCGGCGCACCTTCCCGCTCGGCGATCTCGACGTACTCCTCGGTGCTCTCCCGTACGATCCCGAGGTCCCAGGGATCCCAGCCCTGCACCGAGAGGATCCCGGCGCTCGCATCGGTCGCGCTGGGCTGCCGGGGGGTGCGCTCCGCGTCGATCGCCAGAATGCGGAGGGACGGGTCCTCGGCGAGATGGTAGGCCAATGCCGCGCCGAAGAGTCCCGTGCCGAGGATCGCGACGTCGTACGTCTCGGCCACGGTCCCTCGACCCGCCGAGCCCGCCCACGGTCCTCAGGCTTTCGAGGGGGGGCGCCCTCGCATCCCGTCCGTGCTGGACCGCCGGGCGCTCGTGGTACGGACCTTCACGCGACGGGGCGGGTCGATTCGCTGCCCGACGGGGTTCTCGCGGGCTCCGGCCGAAGGATGAGCAGCGACGAGGTGGCGTGCGCGTGCAGACGTCCGGATCGGTCGGCCAGACGCGCTTCGGTCGTCGCGACCCGCGCGCCGGCGTGGACCACCCGACCCTCGGCGCGCAGCGTGCCGGAGTCGGTCGTGACCGGGCGCAGGAAGTTCACCTTCAGCTCGATCGTCGTATACCCGACCCCGGCGGGGAGCGTGGTGTGGAACGAGCAGCCCATCGCCGTGTCCAGGAGGACCGTGACGATCCCCCCGTGCACGTTCCCGAGCGGGCTGTACATGTACTCGGCCGGGTCGAACTCGAACCCCACGGAACCGGGCTCGATCGAGACCAGTCGGATCCCCAGCAATTCCATCACGGGCGGCGGGGGCAGCTCGCCGGACAGGAAGCTCCGCATGAAGTCGATCCCGCTCAGGCGGCGGATCGGTTCGGCGAATTGGGCCGGGTCCTGCCATCGCAGGGTGCGGGCGCGTTGCTCACGTGCGTCGGGCATGCCGGACGATCCGCCGGGCGACCGCGAGCGGGCGATCTCTCTTGAGCCCTGCTGCCGGCGCGGGCGCGCGGGACGCCGACGGGATGCGCGTCCGCGCGGCCGTCAAGCGGGCGCCCACGTCCCGTCGTCGTACGTCCACGTGTCGTTCAGGGGCCCGGTGCCGTTCGTGCCCGCGAAGAGCACGCCGTAGCCGTCGATCGTATCGTAGACCATCGTCGCGCCGTAGCGCGCCCCGGGCGATTGCGGCGGGCCCACCGACGTCCAATTGCCGTTCGAGAACGCCCACGTGTCGCCGAGCGCCCCTGCCGTACCTTCCCCACCGTACAGCACCAGGCTGCGGGTCGGGGAATTGTAGTACAAGGTAGCGCCGGAACGCGCGGCCGGCGAGTTGACGGGCGTGATCCGGCTCCAGGTCCCACTCGAGAAGGTCCACGTGTCGGCGAGGTACGCGCCGGCGCTACCGACCCCGCCGAAGAGGACGAGCTGGTGGGTGTACGCGTCGTAGGCCAAGGCCGCGTCGTGGCGAGGGCCGGGGCCGATCGCCGGCGACACGTTGGTCCACTGCCCCTTCACGAACGTCCACGTGTCCCCGTACGTCGCGGTTCCATCGGTCCCCCCGAACAGGACGACGTATTTCGCCACCGAGTCGAAGGCGATCGCCGCCCCGTACCGCGGCGACGGATGGCTCGCGGGATTGAGCTTCGTCCACTTGAGCAGCTTGAACTCCCACGTGTCGTCGAAGATCGTCGATCCGTTCCGACCGCCGAAGAGGACGATGTACTCGTCCTTCTCGTCGAAGGTCATGCTCGCGTCGTACCGGGCCGCCGGCGCGCGCGTCGTGACCGTGACCTCGGTCCAGACGCCATCCGCGAATTCCCAGGTGTCGTTGAGCGGCCCGTTCGTCCCGTACCCCCCGAACAGCACGACGCTCTCGTACTTGTCGGAGTAGACCATCGCCGCATCGTACCGGGCCGGGGCGGCGGTCGAGGGGTCGATGCCCACCCAGATGGCCCGCACGAACGTCCAGGAGTCCGCCTGGGCCCCCGCGGCCGACGCTCCGCCGAACTGGAACACGTAGCCGTCGCGCGAGTCGAAGGCTGCCGCGGCGCCGCTCCGCGGGGACGGGGCGGTGGTCACCGCGAGCGGGCTCCATTCGCCCCCCGCGAACGTCCACGTGTCGCCGAGCGCTCCGGACGCTCCCTCCCCACCGAACAGCAGGACGTACTTGTCGGCGGAGTCGTACGTCAAGCTCGCCGACGCCCGCGCGGCCGGCGGCTGGGCCGGTTGGAGCTTGGTCCAATTCCCGCCGGCGAACGTCCACGTATCCGACAGATACGTCGAACCGCGGACCCCGCCGAAGAGGACCACGTAGTCGTCGAGCGCGTCGAACGTCGCGCTCGCGTTGGCGCGTCCGCTCGGGGCGGTCGCGGGACTGATCTCGCTCCACGCGCCGTGCGAGTACGTCCACGTGTCCGCGAGGTCCTGACCGCTCGCACCGATCCCGCCGAACAGGACCACGTACGCATCGCGAGGGTCGTACACCATCGCGGCGCCGAGGCGCGACGGCGGCGAGTGCTTGGGGGTGAGGTTCGACCACTGCCCGTTGTTGTAGTCCCAGGTATCGCCGAGCGGCCCCCCGGTCCCTTCGCCTCCGAACAGGAGGACGTAGTGGTCCGTCGCATCGTAGACCAACGAGGCGTCGAAGCGCGCCGGAGGCGTGGCCTGCGACGTCGTGACCTGGGTCCAGACGTAGTTGAGGTACTCCCACGTGTCGCCGAGGAGACGGGTTCCATCGATCCCGCCGTAGAGGAGCACGTAGTTGTCCTTGCCGTCATAGACCATCGACGCCGAGACGCGAGCGGACGGACGAGCGGGCGGGAGGAGCGCGGTCCAGTTGCCGAGCGCAAAGAGCCAGCCGTCGTTCAGCGGCCGGCCGTTGCCGAACCCACCGAACAGGAGCAGCGACTCGTAGCTCGGGTCGTACGCGATCGCCGATCCCTCGCGGGCCGAGGGGTACGGAGTCGGAGCGACCTCGGTCCAGGCGTTGGGCGAGTATTCCCAGGTCTCGTTGCTCGGCCCCGCGCTCGTGTTCCCGCCGAACAGCACGGCGTACCCGTCGGCGAGATCCTGCGCGAAGGCCCCCCCGTACTCCGCCGGCGGGGCCGATCCGACCTTGTGCGAGTCGTTCGTCCACAGACCTGCCTGGAACGTCCAAGTGTCGTCCAGGATCGCCCCGCTCGGGCCGAGACCTCCGAAGAGCACCGCCGTCCCGCTCGACGGGACGTACGCGAGGCTGGCGGAGGAGCGGGACGCCGGGTGGCTGGCGGAGACCACCGACGTCCAAACGCCCCCCTCGAACGTCCACGTGTCCTTGAACGTCGTCGTCGAGTTCTGCCCACCGAACAGCACGAGCTCGTCGCTCGCGGCGTCGTAGACGATGGCCGCGCTCGCCCGGGCCGGCGGCGAGGTCGAGGGGTGAAGCTGGGTCCACCGGCCTTGCGAGTACGTCCACGTGTCGTCGAGGTAGTGCGTCGCGTTCCGTCCGCCGAACAGCACGACGTAGCCGTCGTGCGCGTCGTAGGCGAGGCTCGCGTCGTACCGGGGCGACGGCACGGGCCCCGCGAGATCGAGCTTCGTCCACGTACCGTTGACGAATCGCCACGAGTCGTTGAGGACGAACGGTCCGTAGACGCCGCCGAACAGGAGATCGTAGTGGTCCGTGGCGTCGTACGCGAGCCCTTCGCCGGCGCGCGGGGTCGGGGAAGCCGTGACCGAGATCTCCATCCAGCTTCCGGACTGGAAGACCCAGGTGTCGCCGAGGATCGGTGCGTTGTACGCGGTCGACGAGAGACCGCCGAATAGGACGATGTACCCGTCGGCCGGGTCGTACGCCATGCCCGCCTGCACGCGGGTCGGCGGGGAGATCGGTGGGTGGAGCTCGGTCCAACTGCCCTTCGAGAACCGCCAGGTATCGTTGCCGGCGTTGAGGATCTTGTTCGTGACGAGCCCGCCGAACAGGATGACGTACTTGTCGAGCGAGTCGTAGGCGAGCGTGGCCAGGATGCGGGGCGGCGGGGACGACTTCGCCGGGGTGATGTTGGTCCAGGCGCCACCCGAGAATTCCCAGGTATCCGAGTACGTCTTGTTGCCCTTCAAGGCCGGATCGTGGGCTCCGCCCCCGAAGAGAAGGAGGTAGTCGCTCGCGGCGTCGTAGACCATCGACGCGCCATAGCGATCCGTCGGGGCGGTGCCGTTCGCACAGTCCGGTTGGCCCGGCCCGCCGCACAGGACGCCACCGATCGGGACTTGGGACCACTTCCCGGCGTCGAAGTACCACGTGTCCCCGACGGCCGCGGTGTTGTTCGTCCCGCCGAACAGGACCATCTCGTCGCTCTCGTTATCGAACGCCATCACCGCGTGGTACCGGCGGCTGGGCGCGTGCCCCGCGGACGACGTGAGGTTCGTCCAGACGCCCGCCGCGTACGTCCACGTGTCGTTGAGGGCGTCGGTCGCGGACTTGAGGCCGAGTCCACCGAACAGGAGGACGTACGGACCCGCGGGGTCGTAGGCGAGGCTCATGCGGGATCGGGACGGCGGCGCGACCTTCGGGTGCAGCTCGCTCCAGACTCCGTGGGAGAAGGTCCACGTCTCCGCCCCGGCACCGAGCAAGAGAACGTAGTGGTCGAGCTCGTCGTAGGCGAGGTAGTATCCCCACTCCGGGGGGGGAGAGGCGAACCCCGGTGCCGCGCTCGTCGCGGCCAGGGCGGGAGAAGGGGCCGCGCACGACTCGGACCCGGCACTCGAGGACTCCGTGCACTGCAGCGACGCACCGGCAGCCGGCCCCGCGCCTCGCCCGAGCGACGCGGCGGCCGCCGAGAGCAAGGCGCTGCCCTGCGATCCGGGCGGGCCCGTTGCCGGGCTCGTGGCGAGGGTCCCGTCGCCCCCCACCGCGTCGAGCGGACCCGAGGCCAGCGAGTTGATCAGCAACACGAGGACGCAGGCGCCGACGGCGGTCACCGCCAATCGGCCCGTCGTGCCTCGATGCACCCGCGCGTGATGCGACACCGGCCAGAACTCCGCCCGAGGATTTCGGTGGCGCAATTAAACCCCGTCCCTGGGGAGTCGCGAGTGCCGGGGGATCGCCGAAGGTCAGCAGCCGGCGAGAGCCGGCGAAGAGAGCGACCCGAACTCCTCCCCGGTTCGAGACAGGCGGCCGGACGCCTCGAGTCCCCCGGTTCCCGGGCCCGCCCTAGGTCATTTCGCGGCCGGGCTCGCCACGCTGACCGTGTGGATGCCGGGGAACGAGAACGGGACCAACTGCCAGGTCCGGCCGGCGTTCGGGCTGACGAACAGTTGGCCGGTCGTCGTCCCGACGTAGATCCCGGGAGGGTCGAGCTCGTCCGTGGCGATCCCCTCGCGCTGCACGCCGAAGTGTCCGGGGAACGCGTCCGGCCGGAGGAGCTTGCGCCAACGGCGGCGCGTATCGTCCCATTCGTGCACCTGGAAGTGCCCCTCGCCGGTGACCCGGGCTCTCCCGTCGAGCCGCACGAAGAACGCCCGACCCGGCGCCGCCCGGGCCGACGCGACGCAGAAGCCGAAGTCATCGCCGAGGGGTCGCCCGATCCGGGTCCAGCGATCCATCCGATCGTGCGAAACGTACATCCCGGCGTGGTCCTGACGATAGAACGTGTCGGGGTCCGCGGGATCGATCGCCACGTGATGCACGCATTGGCCGGTCTCGGGATACTTCTCGGGGAGGAACGGGGTGATGACCCCCTTGTTGCGCGGCGTCCAGCTTCGGCCACCGTCCTCGGTGCGGAACGTGCCCACGGCCGACATGCCGATGTACATTCGACGGGCGTCCCGCGGGTCGAGGAGGATCGTGTGAAGGCAGTGGCCACCGGCCCCCGGTGACCACTCGCCCCGTTTGGGGTGCTGGTTGATCCCGTCGATGGGATCCCACGACGCTCCGCGGTCCTGGGTGCGGAACAGCAGATGCGGATCGGCCCCGAGGTACAGGGTCTCGGGTTCGTCCGCCGGTCCCGGCTCGATGTGCCAGAGGTTGCGGAGCGGTCGCTTGACCGGTGACAGTGGATCGCTGTCGTTGAACTCCGGCTTGCGATCTTTCCCGCCCGGTGTGAGCGGCGTGGCGATCTCCTTCCAGGTCTTGCCCCAATTGGCCGACCGTTGGACCATCGGCCCCCAGAAGTCGCTGTTCACGGCCGCGTAGAGGTCACCCGGGCGACGCGGGTCGGCGACCACGTGGTAGATCTCGCTGCCCTCGTGAGCGACCGGGCCGACCGTCCATCGACGCCGGCGCGAGTCCCCGGCCACCACGTACGTTCCCTTGCGCGTGCCCACCAGAATCCGGATCCGGCTGTCCATGTTCCTATCTCTCATCCTCCGGCGATGGAATGGAGGATATCGATCGTTCGAGCTCCGGCGAGCGGCGTACCCACTCCGGTCGTCCCGCTGACGTCCTCGCCATCGACGAACACCCGGACGTACCGACGCAGCCGCCCGGTCTCGTCGCGCAACTTGAACTTGAGCCGGGGATACCGGCTCTCGAGCGTATCCAGGAGGTGCTCGACCGTGTCCGCGGCAACCTCCTCGCGCTGTCGGGGGCCGAACTCCCGGAGCCAGCTGTCGAGATGGACTTCGAGGCTCGGGCCGGCGGAGTCGCGAGCGCCCGAGGGTGCGGTCATTCGATGGGCCTCGGGAACTCTGCGGTGCGGCAGAACGTGTCCGACCTCATCGGCGGGGGATCGTTCGGGCATCGGCGCCGGTTCAGCGGCACCGGACCCGGGTCCGTCCGGGCTGACAGTCGCTCGGAATATAGAACCGTCGGGGACCTCCCGAACGGCCGCGACGGACCGACGGGGACGTTCGCCCGCGGATCCGTTCGCGCGGGACCCGCCGATCGCTCGCGGAGCCATCGAAGCTTCCTGGGATGGGGACGACGGCGTAAACCGATATGAACCGGTGGGGGTTCGAAAGTAGGACGGGCATGATCGAGCGACGAATTCCGGCGAGACCGGTCCGTTTCAAGGTCGATTTCGAGTGCTGCCCGGTCGAAGCGAGCCTCGGGGTGCTGGGCCGGAAGTGGTCGATGCTCGTCGTGCGGGACATCGGGCTCTATCGAGCCCAGCGGTTCAACGAGATCCTCCGGGCGACCCCGGGCCTCACGAAGCGGGCGCTCTCGCTCCGACTCCACGAGCTGGAGCGAGAGGGTTTCATCCGACGCGCCGCGCAAGAACCGAAGTACGTGCGTTGGGAGCTGACACCGAAGGGTCGCGACGTCCTGCCCGTACTCATGACGCTGGTGCAGTTCGGAGCCAAGTGGCACGCCGATCGGGTCTTCGCGGACCATCGTTCCCGCCCCCTCACAGAGATCTTTGAGGAAGCGTACATCCAGAAGATCCTCGAGGTGCCGCACCGGGTCCCCGAACGTCCGGGCCCCCTGGGCGCTCGGCTCACGGCCACGCCGGCGGCTCCGGCGAGCGCTTCCGCATAGAGGATAGCGCCGGCGTCCGCGCTCCGGGGCGCGGGCCGACTCCTCGCGAGACCTGTCGGACCGTACGTTCAAGTACGGAAAGCTCGAACGTCTCCGGTCGTGCGCGCCCCCATCGAGCGCGGCGGCCGGGCCGGGTGGCGGCAGGTGCCGGCCGGTCCGGTAGGGGCGGAGTGCCCCGAGGAGGAGACGCCTCACTAGGGGCGTTCCCGAGGAGGTCAATCGTGGAGTGGAAGGAACGGCCGCTTGACGTGGCGGTCCATACGAACCCGGGAGAGCCTCCCGAAGACCTCGCCCGCGCCCAGCTCTGGATCGGGGACCTCGATGAGATCCTCGTCGGCGGGCGCGTCGAACTCCTCTCGCTCGACGAACGGGAACGGGCCCGCCGGTGCGCCTCCCCCGAGGAGCGCCACCGATTCGTGGCCTCGTGCCTGTTCACGCGCGACGTGATGGGGCAGGTCACGGGCCTCCCACCGGAATCGCTCCGGTTCGTAGAGGGAGATTCGGGGCGTCCCGAGCTCGCCGCCGATTCGCTTCCGGCCGATGACGCCCGGAAGATCCGGTTCGGTCTCTCGCGCTCGGAACGGGCGCTGGTCCTCGGGCTCGCGGTCGGACGGGACATCGGGGTCGGACTCGAGGTCGTACGCCCGGTCGACGAGCTCGTCCGCATCGCCGAAGCCCAATTCTCGGGCGCCGAGGTCGCCCGACTCAAAGCGCTCCCCGAACGGGAATTCGTCCTCGAATTCTGCCGGCTGTGGGCGCGGCGCGAGGCGATCGCGAACCTGGATGGCTCGGCCCTGTTGCGCAGCGGCCGCGCGTCGCCCGGAGCCGCCCGCACGACCTCGTTCGAGTTCGCGCTCCGTGAGCGGTTGGTCGTCGGGTCGATGGCCGTGCGCTGCTGACCGCTTCCGGGACGCTCGGAAGCGCCGGCAGGGTCCCCACCTCTCGGTCATGTCCCTGTCGGAACGTTTGTAAGCGTCGCCACGAATCCTCACATCGTGGCCCCCGACGCCGGCCCCAAGGGGAAGGCAGCGGGCGGGTTCGACCTACTCGACCATTTCGAACGGTTCCTCGCCGAACCCCCGCCGCAATCGCTCCTGATCACGGGGTCCGCCGGCACCGGGAAGAGCACGTTGGTGCGCACGCTCCTCCCGCGACTGAAGGGGCACGGGATCTTCGTCGCGTACCGGACCGAACCCGACCGATCGAGCGGGGATGGAACGGCGGGCAGCGGACCGGTGCTCTCGCTCTTGCTCGTGGATCCGGAGGGCGTGCGGAAAGGCGAGGGCGTGCCCGTCGCGTCGGATCCCGCGGGGCTGATGTCGTTCGCGCCCGCCTCCGCCCGATCTGAGGAAGCGTTCCCGACCCCGATCCTCGAGGCCGTCCAGCGGATGGTCGCGGCCGGCGGAGGGTTCGTCGTCGTCGACACGTGGGATCCGTCGACCGAGCGCGAGTTCCGGTCGCGGGCGGGCGAGGCCGGGGCCGTCGAGGTGATCACGACGACCACGCCGATCATGCGAGCGAAGTTCGGACGGCTGCCGATCCGCGGCATCTTCGTCGTGGCCGAGATACCGGACGGGGAGATGCGAACGGCCGCGGACGGGATCGTCGAGCTGGGCTGGGAGGATCTGGACGGGTTCCGACTGCGGGTCGTCTCGATCCCAAAGCTCCGGGAAATCCCGACTCCCGAGAGCCGGTACCTCTACAGCCTCGACGGTGGAGACTTCCACTGCCCGCCCCAGCTGCCGATCGGGTTCCGACCGCCCATCGGCCCGCCGGAACCGGATCCGGCGCCCGACGACAACTCGCTCTTTCCGGGTTCGACCGCGTTCGTGAACGCCTTCGGTCGGCTCCGCTTCCACGGATTGACGGGCCTCCAGGTGCCGCCGCGCTTCTCGGGTACGATGGGCGACGTGTTCCTCTTCCCGGTGGTCGCGCACGCTCTCAGCATCGGGGGTCGGGCCGTGTGGATCCCTTCCGCCGCGAGCTCGCCCGGTCAGATCCTCGCGCAGCTCTCCCGGTGGATCCCGGCCGACTTCCTACGGGAGCGCCTTCGGATCGTCACCCCGTGGGGCCCCGATCCGGGCCTCGGCGAGTTCAAGTCCGTCGCGCTCCCGATTCGCCGGGCTCCGGATGACGGCCGGGACGTGCGCTCGGTCGTCGCGCCGGGCGTCGGGCCCCTCTTCCCGGACGCGTTCCGGTTTCTCCAGGCGACGCCCGAGGGCCGGCCCACGCTCTACGTGATCTACATCGACGGCGTCCGGGCGCTCGCCAGCATCGCGGGGGCGCCGCTGAACCCCGAGACGTTCCCGATGATCGTCAGCGGATATGCGCGGCTGCCCCGATTCCACGGGTTCGGATTCGGGCGAAGCGACGACCCGGTGATCCGGGTCCTCGCCGCCTCGCTGGACACGCACGTTCAGATCGAGGAAAGATACGGCCGGACGGTCCTGCTGGGTATCCGTCCTCGTACGCACCCGTACATCCTCGACTGGGATTTCAGCTCGGGTCGGTACGACCTACTTCCGATGACGTGAGCCGCCTGACGCGCCGCCGTGAGGACACGCTCGGGGGACCGTACGCTCGTCGGCGCCTCGTGCCCGCCACCGGCCCCCGCACCGCCGGCCCCGACCGCAAGCCCGAACGGGCGCCTGCGACCCGCCTCTACTCTTCCAGATCGAAGTAGATCTTGACCGTCGCGTGGTACTCGGAGATCTTCTGATCCTTCACGCTCCCTTCGAGGTCGGTGACCCGGAACCAGCGCAGGTTCCGGACCGTCTTCGCGGCGGTGTGCACGGCGTTCTCGGCGGCCTTCGCGAATCCTTGGGTGGACGTTCCCACCACTTCGCTCACTTTCTGGACCATAGGGGCCCTCGCGGAGCCGCAGCGACTGCCGCGAGATAGTTTCTGTGATGACCGATGCCCCAGCGAAGAAGGCGCGCGGCCGCTCAGCTACGGAATCCGGTCTCGAGGAGACCGCGCAGGAGCTCCGTGTGCTTTCGCTCGTCCGCTTCCATGCTGTCGATCAGGATCGCCATCGTGCCACGCAGCTGGCGAGCGGAGCTCGAGCCGGCCCGGGACTCGGCTCGTCGCTCGCCCTCGATCAACGCCTCGATCTCGCGTCGAGTGATCCCTGAAGCGTACGCGCTCGAAACGCCACGGTCGATGTAGGTCGCCAGCGACGCCACGATCTCGGCGTGGCGGAGGCTGTCGGAAGCGATCTGGCGCAGGAGCGCCCGCGTCAACTCGTCCCGGGCGCGCTGGGCGAGCCGCATGCACTGGGTGACCGCGACCTGTTCCGCCCGGACCCGACGGCGCATCCACTTCGCCAGTTGCCGCAGTTCCGGGGAGGAGGGGGACGGCGGGCGGCGGGCGCCGGCCGGAGAGCGGGTCTCGGTTGAACTGGGAAGCTCGGAGAGCGCGACCGCCCCCTCGAGCACGAGCCGGGCCGGGCCCCGACCGGTCTCCCGGGCCTCGATCAACCCCTCGATCGTACGTCGGGCGATCGCCTGGGCCCGCTCGTCCGTCGCGAAGGCGAGGAACCTCGCCCCGACCCGCTTCCCCGACAGATACTGGGACACCGCCGATGGGGCGAGACCGAGCAGATCCGCGACCCGACGCGAGGAGAGGCCGAGGTGCTCGACCCCCTCCCGGGCCGCGAGCGCCTGGACGAGATAGACCCACGAGATCGAGGCCGTGCGAGAACTCGGCATGGTCAAGCTGTGACCGTCCCCCGGACGTGCGTTAATTCACACCGTGAATTAAAGTGTAGCGCTGTCACGAACGCATCGATTAAATACTCACCTCGGAGTGCGGAAATCGGGGACGGACGCACGGATGAACGACTTCGCGATCTTCATGGCGCTGACCGCCGCGATGGGCCTCTCGATCTTCCTGTCGCTGCCGATCGTGTACAGCAAGCGGGCGCAGGGTCGCTGGGCCGTCGGGCTCAACGCCGCCGCGATCGGGATCCTCATCTTCCTGCTCGCGGACGTCTTCTCCGACGTCTCGACCATCCTCTATCCGAGCGGCTACGTCGCGAACGTCACCTACTCGATCGCGTTCGGGCTCGCCTTCGTCGCCGCATTCCTCGCGTTGTACTTCGTCGACAACCTGCCCCACCTCGCCCCGCGCGGCGCAAAGTCGGACGATGCTGCGCCCGGCGCGGAAGCCCGGCCGCGCAATACCGCGCTGATCATCGCCCTCGGCATCGGACTCCAGAACCTCACCGAGGGCCTCGTTTTCGGCGTCAACTGGACCGCGGGCGCGCTCGGGATCCTCGCCGTCGTCTTCGTCGGCTTCTTCCTCCAGAACGTGACCGAAGGCTTCCCGATCGCCTCACCGTTCCTGGGCACGGACGCGCGCCGCGGCGTGGCGATGATGGCCGGTCTGTTCCTCGTCGGCGGGCTGCCGACCCTGGTGGGCGGGGCGATCGGGTACTTCTGGAGCAACGCCCTCTTCATCGTGATCTTCGACGCGCTCGCGATCGGTGCGATCGCCTACGTCATCCTGCCCATGCTGCGGGTGGCGTTCCGCCCGCTCGAGTCGCGGGAGGCGTCGATCCGGCGCAATCAGCTCGTCTACATCGGGGCGATGCTCGGCTTCGCCCTCGGGTTCGCGGTCAACGCGATCTGAACTCGTCGGACGTGGTGCGGGCGACCGCTGCTGACCACCGGGTAAGCGTCCGCGGCGCCCAGCTTATCAGCAACGTCGTGTCCTAGCGGCCCGATCTATTCCCTGCGATGGCGCCCGACCCCGTCTCCCCCGCGCTCGCCCCGGCCGCGGGCGCCGCACCGGGACCTGCCGCGGAGAACGAACGTGCGATCGCCCGACGCGAGGCGAGCATCCTCGTGCTCACCACGATCGGGATCCTCATGGTGGCCGTCGACAGCACGATCGTGATCCTTGCGCTTCCGACGATGGCGCGGGAGCTCTCCGCCCCGCTCGAGACGATCATTTGGACGATCCTCATCTATCTCCTGATCACGACCGCCCTCACGACCCAGGCCGGCCGTCTCGGCGACGTGCTCGGCCGCGGCCTCGTCTACAACGCGGGCTTCGTGATCTTCACGATCGGCTCGGCGCTCTGCGGCCTGGCCCCCAACGCCGAGATCCTGATCGTCTCGCGCGCCGTCCAGGCGATCGGCGGAGCGATCCTCTGGGCGAATGCCTCCGCGGTGATCACCGCGTCGATCCCGCCGTCCCGTCGGGGACGGGCCTTCGGGTTCATCGTGTTCGGCTACAGCGTCGGGGCGATCCTCGGGATCCTCCTCGGCGGCGTGATCACGACGCTGATCGGCTGGCGCTACATCTTCTTCATCAACATCCCGATCGGCATCGTCGCCGTCGCGCTCGGCCTCCGCACGTTGCCCCGGACCCAACGCACCAAGGTCGCGTTCGACGTGCCGGGCTTCTTGCTCTTCTCGAGCGCGCTGACCCTGATCTGTTACGGAGCGATCGAGATCGCCTCGTTCGGCGTCACGATGACGTACCTCCTGTACGTCGGGATCGGGCTCGTGCTGATCCCCGCGTTCGCGGCGGTCGAGCTCAAGACGGCCCGCCCCATGGTCGACCTCCGAGTGCTGCGCGACCGGGTGCTGGGCTGTTCGCTCGCGGCCGGCTTCCTCCAGGCCCTCGGCTACCTGTCCGTGATCTTCCTGCTCACGATGTATCTCCAGGGCGTTCGCGGCCTCTCGCCGCTCAACGCGTCGCTCCTCCTCGTGCCGGGGTACATCGTCGGCGCGGTCCTCGGCCCGACGTTCGGTCGGCGGGTCGACCGGTTCGGCACGCGCGTCCTCATGACCGGCGGGGTGGTCGCGCTGACGCTCACCGTCCTGTGCTATTCCACCCTCACGGTGACCACGTGGCTCGGCTGGATCCCGGTGATCTCGCTCATCCAAGGGGTCGGGGCCGGGATGTTCTATCCGGCGAACACCTCCGCGATCATGAGCCGGGCGCCCCCGTCGGCGCTCGGTTCGATCTCGGGATTGCGCGGCACGCTCTCGAACATGGGGACCCTGCTCAGCTTCGTCCTCGCGCTCACGATCGCGTCGGCGAGCGTGCCGCGCTACGTCGCGTACGAGGTCTTCCTCGGCACGGCGAGCCTCGCCGGCGGGCTGGGAGCGCAGTTCGTGGGCGGCATCCATGCCGCGCTCTACGGATCGGCCGCGATCCTCGCGACCGCCGCCCTCTTCGCCTGGTTGCGCGGACGGGATCTCCCCGCGCCCGCCGGGGGCGATCGCCCCCTCGCCGGCGGCGGGGGGCCCGCCAACGGAACGTAGACGGTCGCGGGGGCGCCCGCCGGATCAACTCGGGATCGCGGGTCGCGGCCCCGGGCGGACCCACCGGGCATACACGAGCGCCGCGACGGCGACCCCGAACGCCGCCAGCGCCGGCCACCCGATGAACGGGAGCACGAGGAGCGAGATGGCGAGCGAGATCCAGGGCAACCAGCGCAGGGGCCGATCGCGCGCGCCGAGCGGGGGCCGGAGCCGGACCGCCGCGGCCGAACCGATGACGTACAGCAGGATCGCCGCTCCGCTCGCGAAGAGGAGAGCGGTCGTGAGATCGATGGAGAACGCAAAGTACGCCACGAACACCAGCGAGGATGCCCCGAGCATGCCGAGCAGGACCCGTCGCGGCACCCGGGTCCGAGGATCGAGGGTGGCGAACGATCGGGGGAACACCCCGTCCCGGGCGGCCGCGTAGAACACGCGAGAGAAGCCGGTCGTGTAGGCGTTGACCACCCCGAAGATGATGAACACCGCGAGGATCGCGGTCGCCTCCGCGCCGAACGGGCCGACGACGTGGCCGAGCAGCACGGCGAACGGCGCCACTCCCCCGCCGGCCGCGTACGCGTCGGTTCCGACGGTGACGAGGGCCACGGCGAGGTAGAGCGCCCCGATGATCCCGACGCTCGCGTAGACGCTGCGGGGGAAATCGCGGGCGGGGTCCTCGAACTCCTCCGCGACGTTCGGAACGTTCTCGTAGCCCAGGAACGACCAGAAGATGAGGGCGGCGGCCGTACCGACCGGCACGAGGCCGTACGGGAGGAACGGCACGAAGTTCGCTGCGCTCACCCGCGCGCCGGCGAGGACGACCGCGACGACCAAGAGGGCCAGGATCGAGACGATCACCGCGAGCTGGACCCGGGTGCTGAGCACGATCCCGCGGTAGTTCACCAGGATCGCCGTCGCGACGATCGCGTAGCCGAAAACGAACGTCTCGGGCCGGTCGAGCGGGAAGGCGTAGCCGAGGTATGCGGCGGCGATCAGGGCGACGGCCGGCGCCCCGGTCGCCTCCCAGAGGCCGAAGAGCCAGCCCGAAACGAGCGCGGCCGTCGGGCCAAAGGCTTCGCGCGCGAACCCATAGATCCCCCCGGACTCCGGATGCCGCGCCGAGAGCGCGGCGAACGTGAGGGCGAATGGGAGGCTCGCGACCGCGAGCAGCCCCCACGCGAGGAGCGAGCCCGGGCCTGCGATCCGGGCGGCGAGCCCCGGCAGCACGAGGATACCGGACCCGAGTACGGAGCCCACGTAGAGCGCGATCGCGTGACGGGTCCGGATCGCCTTCCGCAACGTCGCCGGCCGCGGCGGTCCCGACGGACCGGTCCGATCCGGCGTCTGCGGCTCCAAGCCCACCGCGGGTCGTGGGCCCGCCGCGACTTAAGGCCGAGCCGAGAGGGCGAAACGGCCGGCGGACCCGAGAGCCGATGCGCGGGTCCCCCCGGATAGGCCTAAACCGCGAAACCCGGTGGGCGGGAGGAGATCCGTCCGGGGGCACCGGGACCGAGCCAATCCATGCTGCTGATCGCCTACGTCCTCATCGCGGCCGCGTTCGGCTTCGCGATCAGTATCGGCGCCCACTACACGGGTGCCTGCATGGGAATGCCCTATGCCGCCGGAGCGATCCGGCCCGGCCGGGCGCTTCTCCTGATGGCCCCGCTCGCCCTCCTCGGAGCGGTCTTCGCGAGCGGGGCGGTCGAGACGACCGTGGGCCACGGCATTCTCCTTTCATCACGGGTCGCCCTCGGCCTCGCGCTCGCGATCATCGTGAGCGCCCTCGCGCTCACGAGCGCGTACAACTTCCTCACGCTGCCGACGTCGACGATCCAGATCCTGGTCTTCTCGGCCGTCGGAGCGGGCTTCGCGGCGGGGATCGGGATCGACTGGGGGACGATCGGTACGCTGCTCGTCGTCTGGGCCAGTGCACCGTTCGCCGCCTTCGCGCTGGGCTACGTCGTCGTTCGCGTGGCGGACCGGATGCGGCCGCCGGGCCCCCGCGCCCGGGACCTCGCGCACGCGGCGGTCGTCGGCCTCGTCGGGGTCGGGGCCGCCGCCTCCTTCGCGATGGGGGCCAACGACGTCTCGAACGCCTCGGGCGCCTTCGTCATGACCGGTCTCCTGGGCCTGATGCTCGCGGGTCTGGTCGGGGGAGTCGGGCTCGCGCTCGGGGTCCTTACTTGGGGGCGTCCGCTCCTCAAGGCCGTGGCGTTCGACCTGGTCCAGCTCGACGCGCGGATGGCGATCAGTGCCCAGCTGGCCCAGTCGATCGTGATCCTGGTCGCGGTCGCCTTCGGCTTCTTCACGTCGATGAACCAGGCACTCGTCGGAGCGATGATCGGCACGGGGATGGCGCGACGCCACCGGACCGTGCTCTGGAAGACCGTGCGGGGGGTACTCACCGGCTGGGCGCTCGGACCGGTCTCGGGGGCCGCGTTGGGCTACGGCGTCGTGCTCGCCTTCCGGGCGACCCACCTGCTCGCCTGAGCGGGCCCGGGGATCCTCGCGGACGATCCGGACTCTGGGTCGCGCGCGTCGTGGCGGGGCAGCGCGGGTTCAGAAGAAGCCGGGAGGGGCCGGCGCACCGGGGAATCCCGTGACCTTCCGACGTCCCGCGCGTGCCCCGATCAGGATGAGGATCGCGCCGACGATGTTGAGCAACGGCAAGATCAGCAGGATCGCTCCGACCTTGAACGCCGCCTCGTCGAACCGCGTGCCGAGCCGCCAGACGCCGATCAGGATGCCGAGGTACCCGACCAGCGCAGCGATCCCGCCGATCACCACGAGCGCGATTCCGCCGAACAGGCTGCCGAGCGGCAGGCACGCGGAGGTGAGCGGATGGCCGGCACCAGCGCACTGGACGGCGCGGTACAGCGCGTCGAGCGTCAACGCCGCGCCCGTGACCGCGAGGATCACCCCGATGAAGGCGACCAGCGCGAAGCTTGCGGGGCTCGCAAATCTCCGGTCGACGCGGGCGAGGTCCCGGAAGGCCGCGCGATAGAGGAGGATTACCACGAGCCCGAGGACCGCCTCGACGACGATCACGCCGATCCAGAATCCCTCGGGCGGGAGCGAGATGGTCGTCCCCGTCGGAGTGCGGGTCACCGTGAACAGGTTCGAGAGGCCGCCGGTAAAGTCCACCACGACGCCGACGAGGGCGGTCACGAGGGAGAGGATCGCGGCGAGCTCGACGCGGGAGAGTCCGGCGAGGTCCGACGCTCGGGTCGCCGGGTTGGGGATCGGCAGCGCCGGCACCGCGCCCGCGGGCAGGAGCGGGGGGGCCAAGTACCCGGGGCCCACCGGGGCCGAGGGTGGGGCCGCATACCCGGACGGAGCGGCCGGTCCGCCGCCCGGGCCCGGGGGCCCGCTCGCGCGCGCGGCGCCGCAGTAGGGGCAGAACGTACCCACCGGAGGGAGAGGCCGACCGCAAAAGGAGCAGAACGTCGCGCCCACCGTGCGGGGTACCCTCTGCTCGGCTTTAGGATTGGTTCGAGCCCGTGGTCCCCGCGGCCGGCGGACCAGCAAGTGGCCGGGACTTCCCTCGCCCTTTAAGTTACTCCGAGTAATTCGATGGTGCGAGGTAAGGAAAGTGCCCGACCCCGTACGTTCGATCGCCCACCGATTTCCGGGCGTTCCCACCGTGGAGGGCGCGGGCGTGCGCCTCCGCCGGTCGTTCGCCAACCCCGAAGTGCCTCTCTTCGACCCATTCCTGCTCCTGGACCGGTTCGGCTCGTCGAACCCGGCGGACTATCTCGCCGGATTTCCCTGGCACCCGCACCGCGGCATCGAGACCGTCACCTACGTGCTCGACGGGCGGGTCGCCCACGGCGACACGCTCGGCAACTCGGGGGTGATCGGCGCCGGCGATGTTCAGTGGATGAACTCGGGCAGTGGGATCATCCATCAGGAGATGCCGCAGCGCACCGAGGGCCCGATGTCCGGTTTCCAGCTCTGGGTCAATCTCCCCGCGAAGGAGAAGATGAGCGACCCGGCGTACCGGGGCCTCTCCGCCGGCGACATTCCCGAGGTGACGACGGACGCGGGGAGCCGGGTCAAGGTCGTTGCCGGGACGTTCGGAGCCGTCGAGGGCCCGGTCCGGGGGATCCCCGTCGATCCGACGTATCTCGACGTTCGGGTCCCGGCCGGAGGTTCGTTCGAGCTCGCGACCCACCCGGACCACACCGCCTTCGTCCACGGGATCGAAGGGGTCGGGACGTTCGAGGGCCGCGATGCCCAACCACTCGACCGGGGGGAGACCGCCCTGTTCGCCCCCGGCGTGTCCGTCCGGATGCACGCGTCCGACCGGGGCGCTCGGTTCCTCCTCGTCACGGGCCGTCCGCTCCACGAGCCGGTCGCCTGGTACGGTCCGATCGTCATGAATCGGCCGGACGAACTCGCCACCGCGATGCGCGAACTGCGGAGCGGCGAGTTCGTCAAGCACCGGCGACCGATCGTCGAGGAGTGAGCGCCCCGCGGCGGATCCGCTCGATCGCGATCCGCAGCACGGCGATCGACCGACCGAGCTCCCCGCGAGAAATCCGCTCGCGATCCGTGTGATCGAGCCGGGCGTCGCCCGGTCCGTAGGCCGCGGCCGGGACCCCCCACGCGCGCACCGCGAGGTTGAGGTCCGAGGTGCCGCCCTTCCGCCAGAGCGTGGGCCGGCCCCCCTGGGCGCGGATCCCCGCGACCAGCGCGACGACGACGGGATTCGACCGTTCGACCTCGACCGGCTCGATCCGGACGCGGACACGGACCGAGTCGGCCCGCGTGCCGCCGGGCAGCGCGGCGACGAGCGCCGCGGTCGAGCAGCCGGGGGGCACGCGCAGGTCGACCGAGATCCGGGCGATCTCGATCCCTCGGTCCGCGGAGGACGAGAGTCCGACGACCTTCATGGTGAGCGAGTGGAACGGCGTGGACCCGCGCCGTTCGGCGACGAAGCTTCGGACCAACCCCACCCACTGGAGGGCGCGATCCATCGACGTCAGGTAGGGCGACGAATAGTGGGTCCGGGACCCGCGGAACGCCGCTTCGATCCGGACCATGCCCTTGTAACCGATCGTGAGCCCGTCCCAGCCGCTCGGTTCGCCCGCGATCAGGGCGTCGGGTCGGGTCCCGGCCATGACGTGGCGCGCCCCCCGGCTGTCCGTCTCTTCGCCCACCGCCGCGACCACGCAGTAGGCTCCGGGACCGCTGGCATCCCGGCCGGCCAAGAGCGCGGCGACGAGCGCCGCCTTCGCGTCGACCGCGCCGCGGCCGGCGAGGTGGCCCGCAGTCCGACGGATCGGGATCTCGCCGTCGACCGTGTCGATGTGCCCGAGGAACACGATCCGGGGCCGGCCGGCCCCGCGCCGCGCGATCCCGTTGCCCGCCGCGTCGACGCGCGACACGTAGCCGAGCGAGCGGGCGATCCGAACGAATTCTCTCACCGCGCCGCGTTCTCGACCCGAGGGACTGTACGTTCGGACGAGCCGCTCGAGCGCGTCGAGCTCATCCACCGGCGACCACCTCCGCGATCGCGCGGAGGCCCGCGTCCCAATCGGCGTCGGGGATCGTGAGCGGCGGAAGCAGGCGAAGGACGCTCGGGCCGGCGGAGATCGCGAGATAGCCCCGGCGTTCGAGCGCCGCCAGGTACGGCGCGACCCGCTCGCGCAGCTCGACGCCCAGCAGGAGGCCGAGCCCGCGGACCTCGCGGACCTTGGGGCCGGGGAGCGCCTCGAGGTGGCGGCGACCGATCGCTCCCAGCGCCTCGGCGCGCGCCGGGAGATGCTCGCGCACGGTGACCTCGAGCGCGGCGAGGCCGGCCGCGCACGCGAGCGGGTTGCCGCCGAAGGTCGAATGATGGGTCCCCCGGAAGCGCCGGGCGACCTCCTCGGTGGTGACCGTCGCACCGATCGGCACGCCGCCCGCCAGCGACTTCGCCAGCAGCAGCACGTCCGGGACGACGCCCCATCGCTCGAAGGCGAAGAGCCGGCCCGTCCGGCCGATCCCGGTCTGAACTTCGTCGAACGCGAGGAGCGCCCCTGTCCGATCGCAGGCAGCGCGCGCGGCTCGCAGGTACTCGGCCGTCGCGACGTGCACGCCCCCTTCCCCCTGGACCGGCTCGAGCAGGACCAACGCGGTCGACTCGTCGACGGCCTCGTCGAGCGCGGCCGCATCGTTGAACGGAACGTGAGCGAACCCCGGCACGAGCGGCTCGAACGGCTCGCGCAGCTCCCGACGCCAGGTCGCGCTCAGGGCCCCGAACGTCCGTCCGTGGAACCCCCGCATCGCGGCGACGATCCCCGGCCGTCCCGTCGCCGATCGGGCGGCCTTGAGACCGGCCTCGACCGCCTCGGCCCCCGAATTGGACAGGAACACCCGGGTGAAGGAGCTCGGAAGGAGGGAGAGCAGTCGCTCCAGGAAGGCGGTCCGGACCGGATTCGAGTAACCGCTGCCGAGGTAGAGGAGTTCGCGCGCTTGAGCGGCGACCGCCCGCGCCACTTCCGGGTGGGCCGCCCCGAGACTGCCGGCTCCGTGCGTCGCGCCCAGATCGACGAACTCCCGGCCGTCGGCGCCCCAGAGCCGGGCCCCTTGGGCCCGAACGATCGTGAGACGGCCGCGGGCTGGCTGGCCGAACTCGAGCGACCGGGCGACGAGCGACTCGCTCATGCGAAGACCGTGCCCTCCCCGCGGATCGCCCGTTCGATCGGAAGCGGTCCCGCGGACGAGGCGATGATGACCTCGCGGACTCCGCCGTCGAGCGCACTCTGCGTCGCCGCGAGCTTCTTGCGCATCCGACCGAGCGCGTACGGGAGGACCGAGGCGAGTTCTGTCCGCCGCACCCGGTGGATCAGGGACCCCGGGTCGGTCGGCGCGCGGAGGAGCCCGGCAACGTTCGTGAGGAACACGAGCCGCTCGGCGGCGAGGGCGATCGCCACGTGGGCCGCCACGCGATCCGCGTCGACATTGACGATCTCGCCGGTGGCGGTGACGGCGGGGGGCCCCAGGATCGGGAGGATCCCGGCGCCCAGGAGGAGGTGCAATAGATCGGTGTCGACCCGCTCGATCGTGCCCGAGCGGTCGTCGGGAACTCGCAGGACGCGACCGTCGACGACCGCCCGCGCGCCCTCTTTCCGCCGGGCGCGGATCACCGTCCCGTCGACGCCCGAGAGACCGACCGCTCGAATGCCCTGCGCCGCGCATCGAGCGACGAGGTCGGTCTGGACCTTTCCCGCGAGCGCGAGGACCACCACCTCGAGATGGGCGGAGTCGCTGCGACGCGACACGACCCCGCTCGGGGAGGTGTAGTATTCGGACGGCCGACCCAGCGCGGCTCCCAGGCGGTCGATCTCGGAGGAACCTCCGTGGACGAGGACCGTCCCGGCGCGGTCCGCCAGGTCGGGGAGGACGGGGTCCACCTCGTTCCCGGCGGCCCCACCGATCTTCACGACGAGCGTCATGTCCGCGGCTAGATCGGGTGGAGGCCCGGGAAGTCGAGTGCGGTCGTCTCCGGTCGCCCCGCCCGGACGTTGAAGCACTGCACGGCGTTCCCGGCGGCCCCCTTCCCGAGGTTGTCGAGCGCGGCGATCGCGACGAGACGCTGCGCGTGCGCGTCGACGGCAAAGCCGACGTCGCAGTAGTTGGACCCGGCCAGGATCTTGGGCTCCGGCTCGCGGTAGAGGCCGTCCGAATCGTGGACGATCCGGACGAACGGCTCGGAGCCGTACGCGGCCCGGTAGGTTCGCCAGAGTTCCTTCTCCTCGACCGGGCGGGAGAGGAAGACGTGGCAGGTCGCGAGGACTCCCCGGACCGCCTCGACCGCGTGGGCGGACAGCGCGACCGTGAGCCCGGTCTCCTGCTCGATTTCGGCGGTGTGCCGGTGGCCGGCGGGAGCGTAGGCCCGCATGACGCCCGAGCGCTCCGCATGGGCGCCGGCCGGCCCGGACTCCCGTCCGCTCGCGGACGACCCGCTCTTCGCGTCGATCACGACCGGGCGATCCGGAACCCCGGTCAGCCCGACAAGGGGCCGGAGCGCGAGGATCGAGGCGGTCGCGATGCAGCCCGGGACGGCGATCAACCGGGCCGCGCGGAGCTCGTTCCGGTAGAACTCCGGAAGTCCCGGGACCGCCTGCGTGAGGAGCTCGGGATGCGGATGGTCGGCCCGGTAGTACCGGGGGTACGCCGCGGCGTCGTGCAGGCGGTGGTCCGCGGTGAGGTCGATCACGAACCCGCTGCTCGCGAGCCACTCGGGCATGCGCGCCATCGCCTCCCCGTGCGGCGTCGCGACGAACAGGGCCTCCGCCGGACGCAGGTCCGCCGGGGACACGAACCGGAGCGACGAGGCCCCCCGCAGATTCGGGTGCGCGCGCGCGATCGGTTTCCCCGCCCAGTGGACGGAGGTCACCTGCGCGAGCTCGACGTCCGGATGGTGGAGGAGCAACCGGAGGAGCTCGCCCCCGACGTACCCCGATCCGCCGACCACCGCGACGTTCACCGTCGGCCCACCTCGATCGCGTAATCCACGATCTGCGCGGCGATGTCGATCCCGGTGGCCCCGGCGAGGGCCTTGAACTCCGGGGTCGGATTGACCTCGTGGACGACGAGCCCGCGCGGAGACTCCATGAGGTCGACCGCGAGTACGCCGCCGCCCACGGCCTGCGCTGCCCGCAGCGAGAGCTCGACCAGCTCCTCGGTCAGGGGGGCGGCTTCCACGGAACCCCCCCGGGCCGCATTCGTCCGCCACTCGCTCGACCGGCGGTACATCGCGCCGACCACCGAGTCACCGATCACGAGGGTTCGGAGGTCTCGCTCGGGCTTCGGAACGTACTCCTGGACGTAGAACACGGAGTGGAGCGGACCGGGAAGGGCGCTCTTGTGCTCGAGGATCTGGACCGCCTGCTCGGCATCCCCGACCTTCGCCATCAACCGACCCCACGAGCCGACGGCCGGCTTGAGCACGGCCGGGTACCCGACCGCCTCGATGGCTCGGAGGGCGGAATCGGGGGAGAAGGCGACCACGGTCCGGGGCGTCGGGACGCCGGCTTCGGCCAGCCGGAACGACGTGCGGACTTTGTCGCCCGCGAGCGCGAGGACCTCCGCGGTACTGATCGTCGGCGTCCCGTAGTGCTCGAAGCCCCAGGCGGCGTACAGGGCGCTCGTGTGGCTCACCGAGCGGATCAGCACCACCGATGGGAGGGCCGACGGTCGCTCGAGACCGAACGTTACGGCCGCGTCGTCCCAGCGGTCGACCTCGACTCCGCGGGCGTCCGCGGCCGCGAGGATGCGTTTCTCCTCGGGACGGACGATCGTGCAGTAGACCCCGAGCCGGAACCCGTCACTCACCCCAGTCCTCGGCTTCCTGGGGAGCGAGGACGACGGCGAACGGCTCGAGCCCACTGACCTCGAGCTCGGTCCCGCAGTCGGGGCAGGGGAAGACCTCGCCCACGATCATCGTCGGGTTCTCCACGGTCGCGTCGCACTCGGGACACTGCGTCATTTCCGTTCCTCCTTCAATAGCTCCTCGATCCGCGCGATCTGTCGATCGAGCGAGGAGAGGGATTCGCGGCGCGCAGCGAGTCGCCGCGCAGCGAGGCCGAGCTGTTCCGCGAACGGCGCCGCGCCGGGTCCGCCCGACACGCCCCGACGGTCGATCGCGGCGGCGGGGTCCACGGAGGCGACCGCTTCGGTGGGACCGACGGGACTCGTCGGACCCGCCGATCGCGAAGCCTCGCGGTAGGACGCGCCGACCGATTCGTGGGCCGCTCGGAACGGAATCCCCCGACCGACCATCGCCTCCGCGAGATCCGTCGCGTACAGCTCGGGATCCGAAGCCGCCGATCGGAGTCGCTCGTGGTCGAACTCGAGTCGCGGCACCAGTTCGGCGAGCGCGCCGAGCGCCCCGAGCACGGTAGCGTGCGCGTCAAGGACCGGAGCTTTGTCCTCCTGAAGATCGCGGTCGTACGCGAGCGGCAGGCCCTTCAGCGTCGTGAGCAGAGCGACGAGGTCGCCGATCACGCGACCGGCCTTCCCGCGAACGAGCTCCGGGACGTCCGGGTTCCGCTTCTGGGGCATCAAACTACTACCGGAGCCGAGCGCGGGAGTTCGCAGAACGAATCCGAACTCCTTTGTCGCGAACAGGACGATCTCCTCTGCGAGCGAGCTCGCGTGCACCGCGACGAGGGCGAGATCGAAGAGCACCTCCGCGAAGTAGTCGCGGTCGCTCACCGCGTCGATCGAGTTCTCGAACGCTCGCGTGAAGCCGAGGCGCTCGGCGACGTACTGGGGGTCGAGCGGCAAGGTCGAGCCGGCGAGGGCACCGGCCCCGAGGGGGGAGACGTTCGCCCGGTGCTCGGTCGCGAGGAGCCGGTCGACGTCGCGATCGAACCTCCAGTACTGGGCCAGGAACCAGTGTCCGAGGGTGACGGGTTGAGCCCGCTGCAGATGGGTGTACCCCGGCATCGGGGTCGCAGCGTCTTCGCCGGCCCGCCGGATCAGCGAGGAGCTCAGGTCGACGATGCGCCGAGCGACATCGCGGACGAGCTCCCGAAGGAAGAGGCGCTCATCGAGCGCCACCTGGTCGTTCCGGCTCCGCCCGGTATGGAGCTTCCCTCCGAGCGGCCCCACGATCTCCGTTAGACGTGATTCGACGTTCGTGTGCACGTCCTCGAGCGCTTCCCGCCACGGGAAGGTTCCGACCTCGATCTCGCGTCCGATCGCGCGCAGGCCGTCCCGGAGGGCGCGGGCCTCATCCCCGGCCAGTAGCCCGACCCGTTCCAGCATCTCCACGTGGACGATGCTCCCCGCGAGGTCGAACCGCGCCAGCGCTCGATCCACGGGCAGCGAGCAGAGGAACGGAACGCCCGGCGAGCGAACGTACGAGGGAGGTGGGGATGAGTTCGACATGGATCGAAGAGGCGGTCCCTACGGGTGGGACTTCGCCGTGGGGGCGAGCGGAGGGCGGGACGTCGCCCCGACCGCCGCCCAAGTTCGCGCGGGGAGCCCCCAGACGTAGATGAACCCCTCCGCCATCTGCTGACGATACCGGTCGCCGCTCGAGTACGTCGCGAGCCCGCTCTGGTAAAGCGCGTGGGGGGAGCGGCGCCCCGTCACGCGAGCCGAGCCTTTGAACAGCTTCACCGCGACCTCGCCGGACACGCGGTCCTGCGTCGCGGAGACGAAGGCATCGAGCGCCCCCTTGAGCGGAGTGAACCAGAGACCGTCGTAGACCAGCTGGGCGTACCGCTGCTCGACGGCCCGTTTGAAGTCGAGCAAGTCGCGGGGGAGAACGAGCGCTTCGAGCGCTTGATGCGCCGCGATCAGAACCGTGGCCGCGGGGCATTCGTACACCTCACGGGACTTGATCCCGACCACTCGGGATTCGAGGTGATCGATCCTTCCCACCCCGTGGGCGCCCGCGAGCTGATTGAGATCGACGATCAGGGAATGGAACGGGCTCGGGCGCCCGTTGAGGGCGACGGGCACGCCATGATCGAAGCGAATGTTCGCGTAGCCGGGATCGTTCGGCGCCTGGGCCGGTGCCGTGGTCCATCCGAACGCCTCTTCCGGGGGTTCGACCGCTGGATCTTCGAGGATCCCGCACTCGACCGAGCGACCCCAGAGGTTCTCGTCCGTGCTGTACGGCGATTGGCGCGTCGCGGGTACCGGAATCCCGTGCGCCTCGGCGAACGCGATCTCTTCCTCCCGGGACATCCCCCATTCCCGGGCGGGCGCGACGACCTCGAGCTCGGGGGCGAGACTGGTCGTCGAGAGGTCAAAGCGGACCTGATCGTTGCCCTTCCCCGTGCATCCGTGCGCGACGTACTGGGCGTGCTCGCGCTGAGCGACCTCCACGAGGTGGCGCGCGATCAGCGGTCGGGCGAGGGCCGTGCTCAGAGGGTAGACGCCCTCGTACAGGGCGTTGGCCCGCAGCGCCGGGCCGATGAACTCCTCCGCGAACTCCTGTCGTGCGTCGAGGACGAAGGCGTTGACCGCGCCCGAGGAGATCGCCTTCCGACGGACCGCCTCGAGGTCGACCGGTTGGCCCACGTCGACCGTGACGGCCACCACGTCGGCGTTCCGATGCTCCTGCAGCCAAGGGATCGCGACGGACGTGTCGAGGCCGCCGGAGTAGGCGAGCACGATCTTCGAAGGTGTCACGGAGCCTCGGGTCGGGAATGCGACGGGGGAGCTCCGCTTTATAGGATACGACGACTGTCGGACAAAATCGGGCGGATTTGTCCAAAATCAGACAAGCATGTCGAGGCCCTCTGTCGCCGAACAGGTGCGCGCCTACCTCGATACCCATCCGGTCCTCGCGGACGCGATCCGTCTGCGCATCGCGAACTATTCGGCGATCGCACGACGCGTGTCCGAGGACCTCGGTCTCTCCGGTGGCGAAGCGGTCCTCGCCGCCTGCCGCCGGTATCCCCGGGGGACGGAGTCGTTCCGAGAGACCGGCATCCGTCGGGTGCTCCGCAAGAGTCGGATCGAGACCCGGACGAAGGTCGCCGCGATCACGGTGGTGCAGAGCGTCGATGTGCTTCAGCGGCTCGGGGATGTGGTCGAGGAGCTGTTGGACGAGAACTCCCTTTGCCGGTTGATCCAGGTCTCCCGCGGGACGGTGATCATCGTCGACGAGGATTCCGTTCCCCGGGTCACGCGGCCGCTGCGCGAGAGCCAGCTGATCTCGGTGCGGAAGAACCTCATCGAGGTCGCGGTCACCAGCCCGGAAAGCATCGAGGAGACCCCCGGCCTCCTGCGACATCTCGCGGGCGTGCTCGCCGCCCAGGGGATCAACATCGTCGAAGCGCTTTCCTGCTACACGGATACGATCTTCCTCTTGGACGATTCGGACCTCAGCGCGGCGACCAGCGTGCTCAGTACGGCCGTCCGCTGACCGCGTCCCAGAGGCGCGGCGTGATCGGGCATCCGCCGGGACGAGGGAAGCATGCCTCGCCGACGGGGAAACGACGGCTTCGGCCGGTGGGGCTAGGGGTGCGTCGGGGTCCTCGCCACCGGTGCCCCGATCCACCCCAACTGACAAACTCCTTCTGCTCACCCACGTGACGGAGAACGTGGCGCGGCGCGGGACTCCAGCCAGCGGGTTGGGGGGGGCCGGCCGCACCGGGGATCCGCTTGGACCGCGGCTTTTCGAGCTCCCCGACCGCCTTTCGACCGCGCGCGCCCTTCGTTCCTCCACCGCGACGGATCTTCGATCGGGTGTTCTGGTCCCCACCTCAATCGACTCGTGCCCGGAGGCGACCTGCGCCGACCGTTGGATCCTCGGCGGTCGGACCCACGAGTTCGGTTTCGCTCCTCAATCCCAGCAGTCCCTCGGGAGGATCTCGGGCGGGACGGGGCCGAGGGTTCCCCGGCGAATTCCCGACCGCACGACCGGACTTTCCTACCCACGCTCGTCCGGTTCGCGCCTCGGAATCCCGAAGTAAGATGCCGCTCCCAGCGCACGCGGAGGAGCTCCTCGCGCGGTCCGTCCTCGGCCCCGCTCTCGGGGTGCGCCGCGGGGAGCTCGTCACCATCGAGACCTGGGGCCACGCGCTGCCGTGGGCCCTCGCCCTGGTCCACGAGGCCCGCCGCCGGGGGGCCGAACCCGTCCTCGTCCTCGAAGAGGAAGAGACGTTCTTCCGCTCACTCCGGCTTCCCCGGAACCGCTTCGTGCCGCGTTCGTCCCCCGCGCTTCTCGTGGGGAGCGACGTGTACGTCTATCTGCCCGGCCCCGAGGCGTTCCCTCGCCTCTACGGACTCCGCGAGCGGGACCGGGACACGACCGTCGCCCGTCACGGTCCCTCGTGGTGGCTCGCCGCACAGCGTCACGGGGTCCGCGTGGCCCGGCTCGCCATCGCGATGACGACGGACACGGCCGCTGCGCACTTCGGGGTCGATCCCGAGGCCTGGCAGCGACAGGTCTGGCGGGCAAGCCTCTACTCGCCGGGTCAGCTGCATCGAAAGGGAATCCGGCTCGCGCGTCGGCTCGCGCGGGCTCGTACGGTGCGGGTCCGACATCCGAACGGGACGGACTTCTTCGCCGAAATCGATCCCCGAGGTATCGCGATCGACGACGGCAGGGTCGGGCCGGCCGACCCTCGCGCCGCTCGCCTCGGTACTTCGATCCCTTCCGGTACCGTCGCGCTCCCCTTGCGCGCGGGTACCGCCGAGGGTACGTGGGAGTCGAACCGACGGACCTACCGACGCTTTCTCGAACCCCCGACCACGGCGGGGGCGCGGTGGACCTTCCACCGGGGCCAACTCACGGACTATTCCTTCGATCTCGGTGGCGCGACGTTCGCGGCGCAGTACGACCGCGCGGGGCCCGGCCGAGACCGGCCCGGGGTGCTCACGTTCGGGCTGAACCCGGCGATCGGTTGGGCTCCCGAGCTCGAGGCGATCGACGCCCGCACCATCTCCCTTGGGCTGGGCGACGGGCGACGCCGCCCCGGACGGCCCGGCCGCTCATTCTGGTTCTCGAGTCCGCTCGCCGGAGCCGAGGTCGAGCTCGATGGCGCGCGGGCCTGGATCGACGGTCGGACGGTGCCCGGGGCGCGTCGCGGTCGGGCTACGTCCCGGTAAAGGGCGGTCGCTCGGCAAACCGCCGGAGGAGCCGGCCCGCCGGCTCCAGGTGCCGGGGAGATATCTGCTCGACGTTGACGCCGAGAGGGACCGAGAGTTCTTCTCGGCGAACGGCGGCCACGAGCTCGTCCCAGACTTCGAACGCCCGGGCCTCGCTCCGCTGCGCGGTCTCCGCCTCGGGACCGTCCAGGATCGCGACCTCGGCCGAGTCCGAGAGGTCCGCGCCGAGCCACTGGACGAATTCGAGGTCCATCTCGTCCGCGATCGGCGCGAAGCTCACGACGACCGGCGCCGGGGGGGTTGCCGCCTGGCGGCACAGGAGGTCGTAGTCCCGCAGGACCGGGATCACTTGGTGCGCATCGAACAGGATCTGCGTCGTGAAGAACGACGCGCCGGCCCGCGTCTTCGAGAGCATCCGGTGCGCCTCTCCCGCTCGTTGGGGGATCGCGATGTTCCCGATCACGCCCTGGGCCGCTCGGAAGATCGGCCGGAGGAGCTGGTCGGCGGTCGTGACCGGTGGGCCGGAGTACGGGATGTACCGGCTCGCCCCGCCGACCAGGACGGCGTTGCGGACTCCGTGAGCGACGGTCTCCCGCGCCCACTGCTCGAGCTCGGCCTCGGAGCCGACGTACGCCACCGCCTTGTTGAGGATCGTCTCGCGCCCGGAACGCGCGGCAAGCTCGCCCGCGAACTGCCGAAGGTCGCCCGAGCGGTAGCGCGGCCGACCCTCGTGGTTCTCGTCGACAAGTTCGGGGACGACCGTGGCGTCCGTGCGGGGGACCGACTGTACGAGCGAGGCGAGCGCGTCGATGCGCGCAGCGACCGCCGAGGGGACGACCCGCATCCCCGGCGGGACGGGCTCGAAGAACAGCGGGTGATCCGGCAGCGCGCTCGCGAGGGACCGACGTGGACCGGGGGGGGATGCCGCCAAGACGGCGCGGGGGTGGGGTGCCCCGATAAATCACTTCGCCCGCCGATCGGGCTTGCGGAGGGCGTAACCACGGCTCGCCCCGAGCAACCGGCGTCGCGCGCCCATCGGCCTCGGACGCCGGCGGACCGTGCGACGTTCTCGCGCGCGTGAGGCTTCATATCTTCCTTTCCTACCCGGGCCCCGTGAGCGCCGCCATCGAGGTTCACGGCCTGGTGAAGCAGTACGGGAACCTCTCCGCGGTGGGCGGGATCGATTTCTCGGTCCCGGCCGGTACGGTCTTCTCGTTCCTCGGGCCCAACGGCGCCGGGAAGACGACAACCACCGAGATCCTCGAGGGGCTACGGCGCCGGACGTCGGGGGACGTCGAGGTGCTCGGGCTCGATCCCTGGACCGATGGGGCGGCCCTCCACCGGCGCATCGGCGTGATCCCCCAGGACTTCCGATTCTTCGAGAAAATCACGGCCCGGGAGGCGATCGAGTACTATCGGGCGCTGTTCCACACGGACGTCGACCCGGCGCGGCTCCTGGCCCAAGTAGAATTGCTGGACAAGATCGACGCGCGCTTTGACACGCTCTCGGGCGGGCAGAAGCAGAAGCTCGGACTCGCCCTCGCGCTCACGAACAATCCCGAGATCTGCTTCCTCGACGAGCCGACGACCGGTCTCGATCCCCACGCACGCCGGGCGATCTGGGCGGTCATCCGGAGCCTGAAGGGGGAGGGTCGCACGGTGTTCCTGACGACCCACTACCTCGAGGAGGCCGAGCTGTTGGCGGACCGGGTCGCGATCATCCACCACGGCAAGATCATCGCGGCCGGCACGCCGGCCGAGATCATCCGCGCGAACGGCCGCCCCGAGCGGATCGAAGTCGCGGGGCCGCCCGAGCTCGCGACGTACCTCGAGCAGCACCTGGACCGCCCCGTGGCGGTCGAGAACGGCCGGGTGTCCGTCGAGCTGGCGGATAAGTCGGACGCGCTCAAGATCCTCGGCGCGATCGAAGCGAGCGGTCTGCCGTGGGACTCGTTCCAGACGTCGCGGGACACCCTGGAGGACGTCTTCGTCCGGCTCGTCGGGCAGATGGACGATGGGGCGCTCAAGCAGGAGACCCCTCGATGAACTTCCGGCACGTGGCCGCCGACTTCCGAGTCGTCATGCGGAGCTACCTCCGCAATCCGGTCGCGCTGTTCTTCTCCCTGATCTTCCCGATCATCCTCATCGCGCTCTTCGGTCTCATCTTCTCGGCGACCGGGAGCGGGCCCGTGACCGTCGAGGTGCTCAATCTCGACCACAACTCCCCCGTCAGCCGCGAGTTCCTCGCCGCGCTGAACAACACGAGCGTCGTGAAGGTCAACGTCGTCTCCGACACGACCGTCTCGCCGTCGAACTTCGCCTCGTGGCTCGGGAAGAACGACGATCCGGTCGGCCTCATCGTGCCGGACGGCTTCGCGGCGAACTATCGGAACGGGACCCCGACGAACCTGACCGTCTTCACGAACCCCTCGGACGCCGCGTCCTCCGGCACGGTGCTCGGGGCGGTGCAGGGCGTGGCGAACGGCTTCAACCTCGCCCGCGCCTGCTCCGGGTCCGTCTGCGCTCCCGTGATCGGCTACACGAGCGAGAACGTGGGGAGCCAGGTCTACACGTACATCGACTACCTGATCCCGGGCCTGATCGGGTTCTCGATCCTCACGAGCCCGATGTTCTCGATGGTCGACATCGCCTCGTCGTACCGCAAGGACGGGATCTTCCGGGAGCTGTCGCTGACGCCGCTCACCCGGGCCGAGTGGCTCCTCTCCCGGATCACGTGGTACGTGGCCCTCACGTTCGTCACGGCGGGCATCATGATCGGCGCCGGCGTCTACCTGTTCTCGGCGCACGTCGCGCTCACGCTGGGCCTCGTCCCGTTCCTGATCGTCGGGCCGTTCTTCTTCGTCTCGCTGGGCATGCTCGCCGGCACGGTCGCGAAGACCCCCGAGAGTGCGGCGCTCATCGGGAACATCATCACGTTCCCGATGATGTTCCTCTCGGGGACGTTCTTCACCGTGTCGAGCTTCCCGCCGTACCTCCAGACGTTCGCCCACGTCCTCCCGCTGTACTACGTGATCGACGGGATGAACCAGGTGATGCTCTTCGCGAACATGTCCCGCGCCCTCGCGGACCTCGCGGTGGTCCTCGTCGCCGGCCTCGTCGTCTTCGCGCTGGCCGTCCGCCTGTTCAAGTGGCGGGATGAGTGAGCGATGGCCCCTGCGAGCGCCCCGAGCCCCGAGGAGTTCCGTCGGCTGATGGGACGCTGGGCGACGGGCGTCTCGGTCGTCACGGCCCACGAGGGGCGGGACGATGCGGGGCTCACCGTGAACGGGTTCCTTTCGGTGTCGCTCGCCCCACCGAGCGTCCTCGTGAGCCTCGCCCGGGACGTCGATACGCTTCCCGTCATCGCGCGCTCGGGCCGATTCGGGGTGAGCCTCCTCGCGGCGGACCAGCGAGCGCTGAGCGAGCGGTTCGCCCGCAACGAGCCGTCCGAAGCGAAGTTCCGGGAGCTCGCGTTCCACCGGGCCCCGGGCGGGACCCCGCTGCTCGACGGCACCTTGGGGGGGCTCGAATGCCAGGTCGCGGCGCGATGGGCGGTGAGCGATCACATCCTCCTGGTCGGGGAGGTCGACCACCAAGAGACCGGCCGCGACGGACTTCCGCTCCTGTTCTTCCGGTCCGCCTACTCGGAGGCCGAGGCGCCCGACCGGCTCCGCCTCCCGGCCGGTCGGCGCTGAGCGCCCCTCGCGCGCGGCGGGGGCTCCGTTTTAATCCCTCGCCGACTCGAATCTACGATGGCACCCGAACCTCGCGCGGTGCGACTGCTGATCCTGGGCAGCGGCGCCGCCGGTCTCACGGCCGCGCTCTACGCGGCGCGGGCCGAGTTGAGGCCCGTGGTGATCGCCGGCGTGCCCGCCGGGGGCCAGCTCTTGATCACGACGGACGTCGAGAACTACCCCGGGTTCCCGGAGGGGGTGCAGGGGCCGGAGCTCATCGACCGGATGCGCCGCCAGGCGGAGCGGTTCGGGGCGGAATTCGTCGACGACAACGCCACCCGGGTCGACTTCACCCGGACCCCGCTGCGCGTCGAGACCGGTACGCAGGGTACCTACCTCGCCGACGCCGTGATCGTCGCGACCGGGGCGAACGCGCGCTGGCTCGACCTGCCGTCGGAGAAGCGGCTCATGGGCCACGGCATCTCGGCGTGCGCGACGTGCGACGGGTTCTTCTTCAAGGGCCGCGAGCTCGTCGTCGTCGGCGGCGGGGATACCGCGATGGAGGAGGCCCTCTTCCTCACCAACTTCGCGACGCACGTGACGATCGTCCACCGGCGCGACTCGCTGCGCGCGAGCCCGATCATGGCGGCCCGGGCCCGGGCCCACCCGAAGATCTCGTTCGTCCTCGATTCGGAGGTCGTCGAGGTCCTGGGCCGGGACTCGGTCGAAGGGGTCCGGGTGCGCCACGTGAAGGACGGCTCGACGCGCGAGCTCAAGGTCGGCGGCCTCTTCGTGGCGATCGGCCACGTGCCCTCGACCGAGGTCTTCCGGGGGGTCCTCGACCTCGACCGGGACGGCTACGTGAAGGTCCACGATCACACCCGCACGAGCGTGGAGGGGGTCTTCGCCGCGGGGGACGTGCAGGACCGCCACTACCGGCAGGCCGTCAGCGCCGCCGGCTCCGGCTGCATGGCCGCGATCGACGCGGAGCGCTGGCTGGCGGCGCGCGCGCCCGCGGTCCACGTCCCGCCCGCCTCGTGAGCGGCCCGCGCCGCTCGAGGAGCCCTTTTATACCGCCCGGGTCCGTCGCAGCCGAGGCGCCGTGGCGAGCAAGAAGAGCCTCCATATCGAGTCGTCCGGCCAGCTCTGCATCTACTGCGGGGCGTGCGTCGGCATCTGCCCGCTCAACTGCATCTACCTCGATGAGACCCGGATCACGTTCGACGAGAAGGTCTGCACCCGGTGCGAGATCTGCGTGAAGGCCTGTCCGGTGGGCGCGATCGAGATCGACTGAAGGGACCGAAGCACGGAGGAACGATGCCCGATCTGAAGACGGATGTCCTGGTGATCGGCGGCGGACCCGCGGGCAGCATGACGGCGAAGTGGGCCGCGAAGGCCGGCGCCCGGGTCCTCCTGCTCGAGAAGCGGCAGGAGATCGGAAGCCCGGTCCGATGCGGGGAGGGCATGAGCAAGGACTGGCTGCCCGAGGTCGGGATCACCCCCGGCCGCTGGATCAACGTGGAGGTCGAGGGCGCGCGCATCTTCTCGCCGAGCGAGAAGGTGTTCGAGATCAACGAGAAGCACGCCGGCAACGAGGTCGGCTACGTCGTCGAGCGGGACGAGTTCGATAAGCAGCTCGCGATCGACGCCGCGAACGCGGGCGTCGAGGTCAAGCTCAAGACCGCCGCGGTCGCGCTCCTGAAGGACGGCGGCCGCATCGTCGGCGCGAAGGTGAAGGAGTTCGGCCAGACGTACGAGGTCCGGGCCCCCGTGACGATCGGGGCCGACGGCTTCGAGAGCCAGATCGGCCGGTGGGCGGGCCTGCCCACGAACATCGCGGTCCGCGACATGGATACGTGCCTCCAGTACCGGATGACGAACGTCGACTGCGACGCCCGGTACTGCGATTTCTTCCTCGGGAAGGTCGCGCCCGGTGGCTACGTCTGGGTCTTCCCCAAGGCCGACGGCCTCGCGAACGTGGGGATCGGCGTCCAGGTGAGCCAGGTCGAGAACCCGGCGGACGCCCGGACCTACCTCGACCGGTGGATCGAGCACCACCCCGGCTACGCGAAAGGCAAGAAGATCGACATGGTCGGAGGCGGCGTCTCCATCTCGCCCCCGCTCAAGCAGACGGTCGCCGACGGCATCATGCTCGTCGGGGACGCCGCGCGGATGATCGACCCGCTCACCGGCGGCGGGATCGCGAACGGGTGCATCGCCGGGAAGATCTGCGGCACCGTCGCCGCCGAGGCCGTCCTCTCGGGCGACGCCTCGAAGGAGTTCCTCCAGAAGTACGAGAAGGGCTGGCGCGTCCGCCTCGAGGAGAAGCTCTACCGCAACTGGCTCGCCAAGGAGAAGCTCGTGACGCTGAGCGACGCGACGTTCGACAAGATCATCGACGCCCTCTCGGGGGTCCGGCTCGAGAAATTGAGCGTCCACAACATCCTGCGGGCGGTCCGCGACAAGTACCCCGAGGTCACGAAGGAGTTCGAGGCGTTCCTCTAGGCGCCTCGACCTCGGACGACGATGCCCGGCGCCCCGAACCGTCCTCCCGAGGCCCCCCCCGAGGCCCCGCCCCCGCCGTCCGTTCCCGAGTCGCCGCTCCAGAAGGACCTGCGACGCCTCGCGCCGTCGCGCATCGCGCTGCTGCTCGATCTCTGGAAGGGGGCCCCCAACCCGGATCTCTTGGGCCCGTTCGACCGCGCCGAAAAGGCGTTCGCGACGGGCGACTATTCGGCGTGCGCGACCGCGCTCGATCAGCTCTCCGTGCGGCTCGCGGAGCCGCGCTGGCCGAGCCTCCCCGAGCCGTTCCGCCGGTTGCGCGTTCCGATCCCGGCCCCGATGCCCCCGCACTGGGACCCGGACCACGCCCTCCCGGGCCCCGAGAAGGAGGCGCGTCGAGCCCGCCGGGCGGCCGAAGACCAGCTCGCGCTCGCCGCCGGCTCGCTCGATTGGGCCGCGGCGCACGGCCTCGCGGCCGGGGACCTCGCCCCGCGGCTCGAGGAGGCCAAGACGCTGCTCGGCACGGAGGGGCCGTCGGGCGCCTTCTACGAGCGGATCGACGCGATCTGGTCCGCCGTTCGCGAGCGCTGTCCCCTCCCGCACGGCGCTCCGGTGCGCGCGGCGCCGGCCGCCGCTCCCCCGGCGGACGCCGAGGGAGCCTAGGCGCGCGTGACGGACGAGGGCCCCGCCCGGTCGCGGCGTCGCGTCGAGCGCGGCGAGGGGGAGGTCACCCAGTGGCCCCGGGGACTCGTGAGCTATGTTCCGGACGGCGCGCCCGAAGGAAGCCCGGACGTCGAGGAGGACCGAACGGCGAATCGCCTCGCGCTCGCCGCCCGACTCCTCGGAGTGTTGCGGGCTCGCGGCGCCACGGTCGATCGCGAGCTCGCGGACCTGCGGGCGGCCGAGGCGGCGTTCGCCGCGCACGACCGGGCCCGGGCGACGCGCCTCGTGGACCGCCTCCTCGGCCGGATCGGGGAGATCTCTCCCGGAGCCGATCACCGTTCGACCGCGCCGGGCGAGATCCCGTGACGCAGGGTTCCGCCGCCGGCGGCCGAGCCGTTAAACCCCCGGCCCGCGTCCGGCCCCCGATGGGCGTCCCGCGGTTCGGCACGTTCTCGATCGTCGCGGCGGAGCCCGCGAGCGCGACGTGGGCCGTCGCGGTCCAGTCGAAGTTCATCTCGGTCGGCGCGGTGGTCCCCTACGCGGAGGCCGGGGTCGGGGCGATCGCGACGCAGGCGCTCGCGAACGCGGCGTACGGGTCCGAAGGGCTCGCGCTCCTGCGGGCCGGCCACGACGCGCCCGAGGTCGTCCGACGGCTCACCGCGGCGGATTCCGGGCGGGACGAGCGCCAGCTCGGGGTGGTCGACGCCCGGGGCGGGGCGGCCGCGTTCACGGGGCCGAAGTGCATGGAGTGGGCGGGGCACGAGGTCGGGGAAGGGTTCGCCTGCCAGGGGAACATCCTCTTCGGCCCGAGCGTCGTGCGCGCGATGGCCCGCACGTACGAGTCCACGGGCGGCGACCTGATCGACCGGATGCTGGCCGCGCTCGCGGCCGGCCAGCGGGAGGGAGGCGATCGGCGCGGGATGCAGTCGGCGGCCCTGCTCGCGGTCCGCGCCGGGGGAGGATACGGGGGTCGGAACGACCGGTGGATCGACGTGCGGGTCGACGATCACCCCTCTCCGATCGAGGAACTGCGGCGCGTCTTCCACCTCTACGACATGACGATGCTCGACCGGGAGGATCCGGCGCGCCTCGTCCCGATCGCCGGGGACGTCGCCCGGGGGATGCAGCACGACCTCAGCATCCTCGGATACTACACCGGCCGACTGACCGGCGCGTGGGACGCGGCGAGCGCCGCGGCGTTCCATCGCTTCATCGGGGAGCACAATTTCGAGAACCGGGAGCGGGACGACGGACGGGTCTGGCCCTCGATCGTCGAGTACTTGCGCGAGCGGGCCGCCGCGGAGGTCGCGCGCCGGACGCAGACCGCCCCGATCGTGCCCCACGCGCTCGACCGGGGTCCCGGGGCCGGCGCGCCTCCAGGAGGTGCTCGATCCCCGCCGGCCGAGAAGCGGACGTCCCCGTCGAAGTGACCGTGCTCGTCCGACGGCGCGGCCGGGACCCCGCGGAAGCGACCCGGCTCCGGGCCGCGGTGGCCGCCGACAACCCCTCCTACGTCGACGTGACGACCGAGGGCTCCGATCTCGTCATCCGCCTCCGCGCTCCGTCGGCCGCGAGCGCGCGCGCCACGCTCGAGGACCTGCTCGCGTGCCTCCAGGCGGCCGAGCGATCGGCGCGGGCCGACGACGCGGCGACCGCGCCGCCGGCCCGGACGGCCGCTAAGTAGCGGAGACCGCTCGGTCCCTCGTGCCGGCGATCTCCGCGGCCCAGCCGGATCGAGCCGCGGGCCCGGCGTCCGTCCCGCGCTACGCCCTCGGGGTCGCGATCACGGTCTTCGTGATCCTCAGCCAGTACTTCGTTCCCCAGTCGGTGCCCGCGGCGCAGGCGCTCTACGACAACCTGCCGGGGGACCTCTTCGTCGTCTACGGTCTACCGGTCATCGCGTTCGCGCTGCTCGTCGGGGGCCGGCCGCTGCGGAACTGGGACCGGAACCTGGAGCTCGCGTCGGTGCAGGGGCTCCGATGGTTCGGCCTCATGAGCGCGCTCGCCCTCGTCATCGTGATCGGGCTCGCCGTCGTCTACGCGGTCGTCGATCCCTCGGCCCTCGGGCTCCTCAACAAGCCGAACCCGGCCCTCGAACAGGCGAAAGGGAACCCGTGGTTCTGGGTCGGCTTCTCCTTCATCGTCGGCGCGTTCGAGGAGACGATCTTCCGGGGGTGGATCTTCGGCTACTGGCGGGACCGGCCGGGCTCGTGGCTCGGCCCCGCGACGTGGACGAGCGCGGTCTTCGCCGGCGTGCACCTCTACTACGGCACGACGTACGGGGCGGCCTACCCGCTCATCTTCCCGACACTGTACCTGCTCGGGTTCGCGCTGGCCGCGACGTATCGCTTCTCCGGCGGAAACCTGGTGGTACCCGCGCTCCTGCACGGGGCGAACGACGCGACCGCCTTCCTGACGCTCGTCTCCCTCGAGCTCGGCGTCGTGCTCCACTACCTGGTCATCCTGATCGGCCTCGCCATCGCCGGGATCGTCTACGCCCAGGGGTCGAGCGCCCCCGCCTCGATCACGACCCCGCCGCCCTGGCCGGACGCAGTTCCCGGGCCCGGGCCGCCAGCCGGGGCGACCTAGCTCGACGGGGTCAGGATGAGCTCGACCCAGAGGCCGTCGGGCCCCTCGTAGAACTCGAGGACGACCTTCCCGCGATACCGGATCTCGTCGACCTTCCGGGCGCCCGCGGCGATCAGCCGGCGCCCGGCGGACTTCAGATCGTTCACCCGGAAGCCCAGATGATCGAGCCCTTCCCCGGGCACGAACGGCGTCGCGTAGCGCGAGCGTCGGGGGTACCAGTTGAGCTCCAGGTACTGACGGGAGACCCGGTCCATGTAGAGGACCCAGACCCCGCCGTGGCCCATCCGGCCGCGGCGGACCTCCTCGAGACCGAGCCCCTTGGTCACGAATCGGATCGCCCGCGCGAGGTTCGTGACGCGTAGGCCGACGTAGTCGAGGTACATCCCCCTCCTCGGGACGGTCGGGGAACGGGAGCTAATGAGGTTGAACCCCCCCCCACGGAGGGCGTCAGAATCATCTGGCCGACGGCTGTGCGGCGGTCCCATGGACGGGACCGACGAAGTGCTCCGCCGGATCCTGACGACCGCACGCACGATCGCGATCGTCGGCCTCTCCGACAAGCCCGAACGCGACTCGAATGCGGTCGCCCGGTACCTTCGGTCGCAGGGCTATCGGATCGTGCCGGTCAACCCGCGGGTCCCGGAGGTGCTGGGCGAGACGTCGTTCCCCCGGCTCGCCGCGATCCCTCCGGACGTCCTGGTCGATATCGTCGACGTCTTCCGTCGCAGCGACCAGGTCCCGCCGATCGTCGACGAGGCGATCGCCCGCCGGGCCCCGGTCGTCTGGATGCAGCTCGGCGTCGGGCATGCGGCGGCCGCGGCGCAGGCGCGGGCTGCCGGGATGACGGTCTTCGAGAACTCCTGCATCATGATCCAGCACCGACGACTGCACATCCCTCCGGTGCCTCGGGCAGGAGAGTAGCTTCGCGTGTCCGCCCCGGCCGCCCCTCCACGCTCCCCGGCGTCGGTCCCGACCCCGCGACCCGGGCAGCTGCGGGACCGAGGGGCAGTCCGTCACGACACGATCG
>JASHUJ010000010.1 GCA_030040035.1 Thermoplasmata archaeon | reverse complement strand
GCCCGAGAAGAGGAGCTTGCGCTCGGGATGGTAGTACGACGTGTGGCCCGGGGTGTGCCCGGGCGTGTGGTAGGCGATCAGGCCTCCCCCCGCGTCGATCGCGTCCCCGTCCTTGAGCGTCTCGTCGATCGCGAACGGTTCGGCCGGAGGGGTGCCCGGCCCGTCGTACTTCGGATGGCACGCGATGTACGCGGCCTCGATCCAGTGGGAGAAGGTGCGCGCCCGCGTTCGTTCGGCCAGCACCCGCAGCGACCCGACGTGGTCCCGGTGGAGATGCGTGATCAGGATCTTCTTGATCGCGGTCGGCTCCACGCCGATCTTCGTGAGATAGGCGAGCGTCGCGGCGTGCGTGCCGGGCAGGCCCGTGTCGATGAGCGTCCACGTCGACCCCCGGTCCTTGAGGAGGTAGACGTGGGTCGAGAAGTCGGGCGAGGGGTCGACGCCTTCCACCTGATGGACGCCGGGGAGGATCTCCGACATACAGCACCGAGGCGCCCTAGACGGCCCGGCTTATTGATGTTCGGCCCCCGCGCCGGGGGTTCGGCGGGACCGGGGTGCCGTCACGGGGGCGGCGCCGGGGGCGGCGGGGTGGGTGCCCCGCTGGCCCCGGGAGCGGCCGCGGGCACGCTCTTCGGCTTGGGAGGCCCGAGGAAGACCCCGACGATCACGACGATGATCCCGGCAACGATCAGGAGCGACGCCTCGGTCACGAGCGCCGTCGTGAGCTTGAACGTCACCGTACCCGAGGTGTTGCCGGACGTGTTCGCGCCCACGAAGGTCTCCCCGTCGACCGGCTGGTTGACCGAGAACGCCCCGCTGGTGCCGTTCTGGAAAGTGAGGTCCGAGAGCTGCGAGTCGTTGGTACACGGCGCGGAGCAGACACCGCCGATGACGGTCACGTACGACGTCGAGGTCCACGTGATGGAGATCGGGATCACGCTGATGAGGGAAGAACCCGGGACCTTCGCGACGTCGTAGGTCGGCGGACCGGTGGCCGCCGGCACGACGGCGGCGGGCTGGGGCGCGAGCGGAACGAACAGGAGAACGACCCCGATCGCTGCGACGAGCGCTCCGAGGAGCGCGAGGATCACCCGCATGAAGCTCTCGCGACCTACGCGCGGAGCCCCCTACCTACTTTACGGGAGCGGGCTCGCGGCGGAGGAGGGGCGCTCGGCGGCCCGGGCCGTCGATCCCGACGGCCCCGGTACGGAGCCCGCGCCCTCGAACGCCAGGAACTCGTTGCCGTCCGGATCGGCGAACCGGAGCGAACGGCCGCCCCACGGCTCGGCCCGCGGACCTTCGGTGATCTCGGCGCCGAGGTTGCGCAGGCGGAGGTCGAGCGCCGCGACGCTGTCGGTCTGGAAGACGATGCCCGTGCGACTGCCGATTCTCGCCCGGGCCTCGGAGTAGTACGGCTCGCCCCAGTTCGGATGCGGGGCGACGAGCGAGAGCGCGGCGGTCCCTTTGCCGAGCGCCATCTCGACGTAACCGGATTCCTCGTCCCGCACGCGGATCTCGAAGCCGAGCACGTCGTGGTAGAACGCGATCGCCCGGTCCTGGTCCGAGACGACGACCGCGACACGCTGGAGCAGCGTCAGCCGGCCGGAGCCCCGCGCCGGCGGGAGGTCGAGGTTCACGCCGGAGCCGAGCAGCGTGGGGTTCCACTCCGCCACCTCGTACCGGCCCGACACGATCTTCGCCCACGGATCGATGCGGAGGACCCGGCGCGCCTCGTCACCCTCCCGGGCGCGAAAGAGGAGGAGGTCGCCCGGCGGATCGGTGAGCGGACCGTGGACGACGAGCCGGTCGGCTTGGGCGAGGCGGGAGAGGAAGTCGCGGATCGCAGACGGGCTCGGCAGGGTGTCGGGGTCCGTGCCGGCGTTCTCGAAGAGACGGACATAGACCCGCTTCGGCTTGCGACCCGGCGTGCTGCGCGAGGTCATCGACCGGGGAAGGGTCGTGGGGCTACTTGGAGTATGAGCACGGGCCGCGGCGGACGTTCCTCAGCGGTCTCCGCCCCTCCCGGGCCCCAGCCCCCGGATCGAGCCGAGGACCTCGTCGATCGGCAGCCCGCCGAAGTCGAAGATCCCGAGCAGCTCGTCGACCCCGGCCTCCTCGAAGCGCCGCAGGCCGGCTCGGACCTCGTCCGGCGATCCGAGGAGCGCCCAACCGGCCTCCTCGATCGCGCGGGCGCTTGCGTGATGCGGATCGCGCCGGACCTTCTCCTGGTAGAACGCGCTCTGGGTCGCGAGTCGGCTATCGAGGTAGCGCTGGAGCGCGTCCCGGGCCCGGTCGGGGTGCGGTCCGACGTAGAGGTGGGCGCCGACCGCGACCTCCCCACGGAAGCCGTCGGGCGCGGCCTCGCGGTACTCGGCGATCTCGGCTCGCAGCTCCGCAAAGTCCGCGACGGTGGCGTACGGGATCAGCGCGAGCGAGGCGAGCTTCCGAGCGACATGCGGAACCGCCTCCCGTCGCTGGACCGCGATCCACAGGGGCGGATGCGGGGACTGGATCGGTCGAACGTTGAGACGGACCGGGCGCGCTCGCGGGCCGGCGGCCCGGACTTCCCCGCCGGCGAAGGCCGAGCGGATCGTCTCGAGCGACTCGTCGAAGCGCTCCCGCTTCGATGCGGGGTCGAGGCCGAACCCGTCGAACTCGAGCGCGATGTAGCCGCTCCCCACCCCGAGGTTCAGCCGGCCCCCTACCAGCCGGTCGACCATCGCGTACTGCTCCGCGATCTCGATCGGAGAGTGGAACGGAAGCACGCTGACCATCGCGCCGAGCCGCAGGCGTCGGGTGCGAGCCCCGCACGCGGCGAGGAGAATGGGCGGGGCCGGGCAGACGCCCCCCGCGTGGAAGTGGTGCTCCGCGACCCAGAGGCTCGCGAGCCCGGCCGCCTCGGCGGCTTCGGCGAGCCGGACGACCTCGTGGAGACGATCGACGTCGGGCGGCCCGGGGTACGCGTCGACGACGGTGAACGCGCTGAGACGCACGTCCGCGCGACCGACGACGAGTAGATGGCGTTTCCCCGCCGGCGTCCCGAAAATCTAAGTCGCTGGCCGTTCCCTGTCGTCCCGGATGGGCTGGTAGATCAGTCCGGAAGATCGCCGGTTTTGCAAACCGGAGGCCTCGGGTTCAAATCCCGACCAGTCCACTCCTCTTGGGGCCGGGTGGGCCTGCGGGCTCCGGCGGGAGGTCCGACCCGCTCAGGCTCGAGGTCGGGCACCTCCTCGGTATCGGGGGCCGCTACCTCCTCGGCACCGCGTCCAAGGGCGGAGGGCCTCGCTCGCCGGACCGGATCGCGGGGTCCCTTACCCGCGAGCGGACAGGGTGCTCTCGCTCTCGACCATGTCCTGGGCGTCCTGCTTCGACCGATCGGGCCCGGCCCGGCCGCGCACGGCCGTACGGTCGAGCTTCGCGATCTCCCCGGCGAGCCATTCGAAGTCGGCGAAGACGAGGGGGTCCGAGCTCTCGGCCCGCCACTGGGCGATCCGGTCGACCGGGTGGGTGAAGCTGTAGTAGTAGCCCGTGACCCACGGA
>JASHUJ010000074.1 GCA_030040035.1 Thermoplasmata archaeon | reverse complement strand
GCCGCCGTGGCCGAGGCGATCGCGGAGCAAGCCCGGACGCTCGCGTACGCCGCGCCCGGCTTCGCGACCGAAGCGCGGGCCGCGCTCAGCTCCGCGCTGCTCCCGATCCTTCCCGAGGGTCTCAATCGCTTCTTCTTCAGCACCTCCGGCACCGAAGCGAACGAGGCCGCCCTCAAGATACCCCGTACCGAGACCGGCCGTTCGAAGATCGTCGCTCGGTATCGCTCCTACCACGGGTCGACCGCGGCCTCGATCTCGGTCACGGGGGAGTTCCGTCGTCGGGCCAGCGAACGGGTTCAGAAGGTCCCGGGCACCGTCTTCGCCCCGGATTGCTACTGCTACCGGTGCCCGTTCGGCCTCACGTACCCGAGCTGCCACGTGGCGTGCGCCGATTACGTCGACTATCAGCTCGAGCACGAAGGGGACGTGGCCGCGATGATCGTCGAGCCGGTCGTCGGAACGAACGGCGTGATCGTCCCGGTCCCGGAATACCTTCCGCGCATCCGCGAGATCACCCGGAAGCACGACGTGCTCCTCATCGCCGACGAGGTGATGAGCGGCTGGGGGCGCGCGGGGGAATGGTTCGCGGTGAACCACTGGAACGTCCGGCCGGACATCCTGACGACCGCGAAGGGGATCACCGGCGCGCAGATCCCGCTCGGGCTCACGGCGACGACCGCTCCGATCCACGACACCTTCCGGGACGCCTACTTTCCCCACGGTCACACCTACGAGGCGCATCCGCTCACGCTCGCCCCGGGCGTGGCCGCGATCTCGGAGTACCGACGCCTCGACCTCATCGAGAAGTCGCGGAAGGACGGCGAGTACCTCCTGGCGCGTCTCCGCGAGATCCAGGGCCGCCACCGTTCGGTCGGCGAGGTGCGAGGTTTGGGACTCTTCGCGGCCGTCGAGCTCGTGAAGAACCGCAAGACCCGGGCCCCCTTCAACACGGAAGACGACAAGATGGCCGGCCGACCGCTCCTAATCGACCAAGTGACCGCGACGATGCTGAAGGAGGGAGTCTTCTGTATCGGCTGGGTCTCCCACCTGATCGTGGCGCCTCCGCTCATCGTGACGCGCGAAGAGCTCGACCGTGGCCTCGAGGTGCTCGACCGGGCGCTCGCGGTCGCGGACGCCCGTGCTGACGCAGATTCCTAGTGATCGGGTCGGAACGTAACCGGCGGCGATCGCCCTCCCCCCGGCTTGGCCCTGTCATCGAGCGGTCCGAACGATAGTCGCACCCATCGCGACCGGGTCTCGACTGCGTCGATCGTCGCTTCGGTGGTGGGGGCCGATCGGTGCGACCGTCCGCACCTATTTTCCGCGCCGCTTCATCTCGCTCAGACTGGCCCGAACGAGCGCTTGGACCAGACCGACCGGAACTTGCTGATCGAGTGGAAAGTGAACGGCCGACTTGGTCGACGTGTATCCCTTCAGTTCCTGGCGATGATTGGCGATGGTCGGCGGACGGACGTAGAGGCCGACGTAGTCCGACTGTAGACCGAACCACGCGAACATCCCCTTGTAATCGTATCCGGGGACACTGTATCCCGGCATTCGGTAGCTGATCAACTCGACCGCGTTGGGTTCCACAGCTCGGATCGCTTGTCGGAAGGCCCGTAGGTTCCGACGGGCCTTGAGAGGGCAGGCTCCGATGTAGGCGTCCACTTCGGGTGCCCGCTTCACGGAAGGGGTAGAATGATTGCAAGGTCCTTCGGTCTCGGCCTAGGCGGAAGGATCGGCCGTTGCGACATCTCCCCCTCGAAATCCTGAGACGTCCTATTCGCTGCCGACGCGCCGGGGCTCATCCTTCCACGCCTCAGTTCGCAAGCTCGTTCTGTAGTACCGGGGCGATACGGTCGCGCCACAGGCGGGCGTCGCCGAGGCGCTCCTGCTCGGCCCGTCGAGTTTTCTCCGAGGCGCTGAGGGGTCTGGGAGTCCGGATTAGGCGCAGTCCGGTAAACACCAGATGGCATCGTCGGGGTCCGTCCGGCACGATGCAGTACCAGTATTGCGAGTGTCGGAACGGGCCCGAAATGTGTGTATTGGTCCACGAAAGATCCCGCGGGCTCAGGCGAACGAGTCGGCGAATGACCCGTGGCCGACCCCGGGGCCAGGTCGTCTCGGTCAGGATGAGCGCGTCTTCGGTCAGGCGACGGACCTCGCGACGCCACTTCTGTTCGAACAGACGAGCGTCGCTGGTCCGATAATCGGTGCACCATTCATAGGCCGCTCGCGCGGGGACTCGGAACGTTTGACGGAAGCGAAAATGGAGGGACGTGAATGCCATCGCCCAATCGACCCTAGGGTCCGAGGCTCCGTCGGGATTTAATCGTCCCCAAGTCGACGCGTTGACCGGTATGAAGCCGCGTGTCGTCCCTGCATCGATCGCGTGCGCAACGGCAAGCGCAACTAGGCCCATCGCCGGTTCAACAGCGAGGCCCGCTCGAGTTGGCACGAACCGCAGTCACGACCCCCGGGGCGCCACGAAAGTGCGGAGCGGCTTATAGGTCGGTCGGTCCGACCACCATCAAATGGTCCGCGCCCTCGAGAGGGCACTTAGACTTCGTAGGGAGACGTTTTCCGACAAGAGCGAATTTCCCGGGGTTGGGCGAATGCGGGCTCGGTGCGTGGTTGTCCTCTGCGTTGGGCTCAGCCTCTTGCTCGTCCCCGGGACCTTGATTGGGTCGCGCTCGAGCGCGGGCTCCGACTCCCCGAGCGCGGAAACCCTCAACCCGAGCCATGGAACTCTTCAAGGCGACGGGGCCAACGATGGGGCCGGTACCGCGAGTCTCGGTCCCCCATCGGGACCGGGCACCGTCCGGGATACGTTGGACCTGACCAACGGGACGATACTCCCGGGAAACGCTCGGACGAGCAATGGTGGGTACCCCTGGGGGGTGGCGCTCGATAGCTCGAACGGGGACCTCTATGTCACGAACGGCGGGAATGGAAATTGCCCCACGTCCTGTGGGCCCGGGAATGTCACGGTGCTCAACGCGGCGTCAGGTCGCGTGATCGGCGCCGCCATTCCGGTGGGATCCGGACCCGGTGGCCTGGCGTACGACTCGGCGAATGGCGATGTGTACGTGGCGGACTCGGGGTCGAGCAACATATCGGTGATCGACACGAAGACGGAGCGCGTCGTCAGCTCGATCGCCA
>JASHUJ010000073.1 GCA_030040035.1 Thermoplasmata archaeon | reverse complement strand
CGCGATCGCTCCCTGCAGTTCGACACGCCGCCCGACTCCCCGGCCGTGGGTCGGCTCGGTTCGCTCCACCTGCCCGTCGCCATCGTCCTGGGGGATCGAGACAACCCCATCCAGGGTCATTTCGCGAACCTCGCGGCACAGCGGATCCCCGGCGCGCGCGTCCAGATCATCGCCGGCGGAGACCACTTGCTCAACCTCTCTCGGCCCGTGGAGTTCGACGCGGCGCTCGCGCGGTTCCTCGAGCGGGTCGAGCGGGCACCGTAGGCCCCCGCGCGAGCCGGCGACGGGGCCGGGCGGGAAAACATGAAACCCCGCGATCCTGTCCCCGCGGCCGGGAGGATCGGGGCCGATGCAGGAGAAGACGGTGAAAATCCCGTCGCGGGGGCGCGAGATCGAGGTCTACCTGACGTTCCCGGCGGAGGTCAAGCGCACCAGCCCCGCGGTGATCGTGATCCACGAGATCTTCGGCGTCGACGCCCACATCCAGGACGTCACCCGACGCTTCTCCGCGGAGGGGTACATCGGGGCCGCCCCGAACCTCTTTTCCGGCGAGCTGCAGCGCATCCTCACCCCGCAGAACATCGGCTACGCGATGCAGGCGTTCGCGACCGCGCCGCCGGAACTGCGCCGGGATCCGGCGAAGCTCGCCGAGTTCGCGGCGTCCCAGCCGCCCGAGCGTCGCCCGATCCTCGAAGCGTTCGGGAAGATCTCGACCCCCGAGGCCCTCGCCGGTTTCGCCGACGACCTCGTCGCCGTCGCGCGCTACGTCCGCACCGTCCCGGGAGTCGCGCCGGATCGGGTCGGTTGCGTCGGCTTCTGCTTCGGGGGTCGCATGGCGGCGCTGCTGGCGACCCGGGACCCCGAGCTTCGGGCCGCAGTGATCTTCTACGGTCAGAATCCGCCGCTTGAGTCGGTGCCCCAAATCCGGGCGAAGGTGCTCGGTCTCTACGGAGGGGAAGATACGGGCATCACGTCCACGGTGCCCGAGCTCGCCGCCGCGATGCAGCGCGCCGGCAAGAGCTTCGAGTCGCACGTCTATCCGGGTGCGAAGCACGCGTTCTTCAACGATACGCGGCCGTCGAACTACCACAGGGAGAGCGCTGTGGACGCGTGGGCGCGCGTGCTCGCGTTCCTGATCTCCCAGCTCGGGGCGACCGGTACCCAGGCGGGCGCCTAGCCTCAGGCGCCCGCGATCGTGATCTCGACGATCCGCACCGGGGTCTTCGGCCGGTCGTTGCCGTCGCGCGGGACCCCCGCGATCTTCTCGGCGACGTCCTGGCCGGAGCGGACCTTCCCGAAGACCGCGTGCTTGTTGTCGAGCCAGCTCGTCGGAGCGAGCGTGATGAAGAACTGGCTGCCGCCCGTGTTCGGGCCCCGGTTCGCCATCGAGAGGATCCCCGGCGCGTCGTGGCGGAGCGTGGGGTGGAACTCGTCCTTGATCTCGTAGCCGGGATCGCCGGTCCCGTCCCCCTTCGGGCATCCACCCTGGATCATGAACCCCGGGATCACCCGGTGGAACAGGAGCCCCGTGTAGAAGCCCTTCTTCGACAGCGTCACGAAGTTCTCGACCGTCTTCGGCGCGCGGTCGCGAAAGAGCTCGATCCGCAGGTCGCCGAGGGTGGTCCGGATGGTCGCGGTCGGGTTCGGCATGCGCGCGGGAAGTACCGCGGGATAAAAAGCGACGGGGCTCGGCCCGCTCGCGCCGACCGCTTTATGTGCTGGCAGCCAGCTAATTGCAGAGCGACGGCCCCGCGGCCCGGGAACGGAGGGGATGAATCGCTCGATCGTCCTGGTCGGCACCGCGATCATCCTCGCCGGCCTCGCCCTCGTCGCCTCCCCCCTCGTGCTCTTCGGCGGCGAGGTCTTCACTCCGGAACAGGAGTTCGGGATCTTCCTCGCGCCGATCGGGCTGCTCGTCATCATGATCGGAGCCGTCCAGGCGAACCCCTCGGCGACGACGGTCGGCGGTACGTTCGGCAACCCGGACGTCCGCCCCGCTCGAGCGGCCGGTCCGCGCACCCCCGCCGGCTCGCGCGCGGTGCCGCTCGGTTTCAACCCGCGCGAGGCCGTGGACTGCCGCTACTGCCGCTCGGTCATCACCTACGATCTCGCCTTCTGCCCGCGATGCGCCCGACCCCGGGACTGTCGGGTGTGCGGACGCGTGCTCGGCATGGCCGAGGACCGTACGGACTGCCCCGGTTGCCATCGGATCGAGGCGTTCTGCCGCTGTCCGCGTCTGAGCCGCCCCCGCTCGGCGCCGCTGACGGGCCCCGCGCGCGCCCGCCGCACGTGAGGCACGGGCCGATGGACGACGGGGAGATCCCGCGCGGCATCGCGACGCTCTCGGGGCCGGTCCGGGTCCATTTCGACGGGGCCTGCGAGACCCTCCGGGGCCGTCGGATCGCGACGTACGGCTACCACCTCGAGGGCGGCGGCTTCTTGCACGAGGACGCCGGGCTGGCCGTCGCCCCGGATTCGGATCGGGCGACGAACAATGTCGCCGAGTATTCCGCCGCGATCCGGGCGCTCGACTGGCTCGATCGTCAGGGGTATGTCGGGGAGGTCGTGCTCTACGGCGACAGCGAGCTGGTCGTCCGCCAGATGAACGGCGAGTACGAGGTGCGGGCGGAGCACCTGAAGGCGTACCATGATCACCTCTCGCAGCTCGCCGGACGGTTCGCCCACAGCGAGTTCCACTGGATCCCGCGCGAGGAGAACACCCGGGCGGACGCGCTGTCGAAGCAGGCGTTGACCGAGGGACTCGCTAGCCCGGACCGGACCCGGCCCGCCGCCCTCACCGGCCCCGAGCCGGTCGACCCGGAAGAAGACGAGCCGCCGTCCGAAGAGCGGTAGCCGCTAGCTCCAGCGCACCGTGTAGATCAGCGTCCGCCCTTCGATGGCGGCGCGCGCCCGGGCCGAGTCGACATAGGTCGCGAACGCGGCCGCGGCCTCGGGCGAGAGCTTGGGGCGCATCCCGTACCCCCGAGGGGTGCCCTGACCGAGGATGTTCGGCAGGCTGGGGGCGAGCCGCGACGGGCTGGGAAGGCTGGCCGGTCGTTCCGCGGTCTCGCTCACGAGTCCTCGTCGAGCGTGGGGAAACGTCCGGTGAAATCGACCAGGCAACACGGCAGGGCAGCGAGCGGATAGTCGGTTCCCGCCCACGAGCCGAGGTCGAGGGGGGCGGCGGCGAGAGTTGTCGGTCGTTCGTAACCGTCCGACATGGTACGCCGACGCATGTCAGACGTTCGTCATACATAAACCTGCGACATCGAGTTGAATCGACGGGTCTCTACCCGCTTTCCGAGGTGGACCGATGGCGGACAACCGGCGGACCAGCGCCGTTGCGGGTGCTGTCCGCGCCCCATATAATGGGCCCACCGGTTGCCCCTCGCGTTGCGCGCGGACGTGCCGACCTCCGAGCCGCCCGGCGCTCCCGCAAGGTTCCTCGCCGAAGCCGAGGGGCGACTCCTCGAGCTGGCCACGGAGGCGAATCGGGCCGATTGGGTCTTCGCGACCTTCATCACGCCCGACACCGAGGAGCTCTCGGCGCGCGCGCTCGGCCGGCTGATCTCCGAGACGACCGCCCTCGCGAAGCGGTCGACGCGCCTCCCTCCGCGCGGTCTCTCGCCGGTCGAGAAGCGGAAGCTCAAGCTCCTTCGGCTCTCGCTGCCGCTCGTCGCCCCCATCGACGCGCGCGACTCGGAGGAGCTCGTCCGGCGGACCAACGCGATGTCGAGCGCGTTCGCGAAGGGGCGCTACGCCCCGCGGGGCCGATCCGAGGCGCTCGACGTCCAGGGCCTGAGCCGGATCCTGGAGGAGAGCCGCGACCCGGCGGTCCTCGAGGACGTCTGGACCGGCTGGCACGGGATCGGGCGGGCGATGCGCCCCGATTTCGTCCGGTACGTCGAGCTCGCGAACCGGGGGGCGCGCGAGCTCGGGTTCGCCGATCTCGGAGCGATGTGGCGGTCCCGCTACGACATGGACCCGGACGCGTTCGCGAGGGAAGCGCATCGGCTCTGGGCCGACGTCGAACCCCTGTATCGGTCGCTCCACGCCTTCGTGCGCGCGCGTCTCGCGTCGGTCTACGGGCCCGAGCGCGTGCCGCCCGATCGTCCGATCCCGGCGTACTTCCTCGGCAACATGTGGGCCCAGACGTGGGATGGGATCTACCCGCTGCTCGCCCAGGGACTCGTGGATCCGCCCTACGACCTGACCGAGCTGCTGCGCGCCCG
>JASHUJ010000072.1 GCA_030040035.1 Thermoplasmata archaeon | reverse complement strand
CCCGAGGGATGGAAGGCGATGATGTTCGGCTCGAGCCGCCATGCCGGCCCCTCGTACGGCGGGGCGTCCGAGTGGTGGACGGGATCGGGGTGGCTCCGCGAGGGGCTCGTCAACGCGGTCGAGCGCCGCTGGAAGTCGACGAAGAGCGAGGGGGCGAAGGAGTACTACCTCGGGTTCATGTCGTTCGTGCCCTGCCGTTCCTGCCAGGGCCGCCGCCTCAAGCCGGCGAGCCTCGCGGTGACGGTCGAGGGTCGATCGATCGCCGAGGTCGCGGCGATGACGGTCCTCCACGCCGTCGCGTTCTTCCGCGCGATCCGGCTCGCGGCGCGCGACGAGCAGATCGTGGGGCAGGTCGTCAAGGAGATCCGGGCGCGCCTCGGCTTCCTCGAGAACGTCGGCCTCACGTACCTCACGCTCGACCGCGCGTCCGGGACGCTCTCGGGCGGCGAGGCGGAGCGCATCGCGCTCGCGACCCAGATCGGCAGCGGCCTTGTCGGCGTCCTCTACATCCTCGACGAACCGTCGATCGGACTGCATCCGCGCGACCACGCCCGGCTCCTCGCCACCCTCAAGACGCTCCGGGACCTCGGCAACACGCTCCTCGTCGTCGAGCACGACGAGATGACGATGCGCGAGTCGGACTGGCTCGTCGATCTCGGACCCGCGGCGGGCGTGCACGGCGGGGAAGTACTGTACTCCGGGCCGCCGGCGGCGATCGGCCCCGCGCGCCGGTCGCTCACCGCGGATTTTCTCTCCGGCCGCCGATCGATCGCCGTCCCCGAACGCCGCGCGCGGCCCGGGAACCGGTTCCTCACGATCCACGGTCCCCGCGAGCGCAACCTGAAGGGCGACGAGATCCGGATCCCGCTCGGCCTCTTCGTCGCGATCTCGGGCGTCTCGGGCAGCGGGAAGTCGACCGTGCTCGAGGAGATCCTCTACAAGGCCGTCCAGCGGCACCTCGGCGTCGGACGCGCGACCCCGGGCCGCCACGACTTCATCGAGGGGATCGACGAGATCGATCGCGTCCTCCTGATCGATCAATCGCCGATCGGGCGCACCCCGCGCTCGAACCCGGCGACGTACACCGGGATCATGACCCCCGTCCGCGAGCTGTTCAGCGGCCTCCCGGAGGCGAAGGCCCGGGGATTCTCCCCCGGGCGCTTCAGCTTCAACGTGCCCGGCGGGCGCTGCGAGGCGTGCGAGGGCGACGGGGTCCTCCGCTACGAGATGCACTTCCTCCCCGACGTCTACGTCGCCTGCGAGGAGTGCCGGGGCCGCCGGTTCAACGCGGAGACGCTCGAGGTCCGCTTCAAAGGCAAGTCGATCGCCGACGTGCTCGACATGACGGTGGATGAGGCGCTGCCGTTCTTCCAGTACCAGCGACGGATCGAGTCGCGCCTCAAGCTCCTGTCCGACGTCGGCCTCGGCTACGTGCGGCTCGGCCAGAGCTCGACCACGCTCTCCGGCGGGGAGGCCCAGCGGATCAAGATCGCCTACGAGCTCGCGAAGCCGCCGACCGGTAAGACGCTCTACCTCCTCGACGAGCCGACGACCGGCCTCCACTTCGCCGACGTGGAGCGCCTGCTCGCGGTGCTGTTCCGGCTGCGCTCGGGCGGCAACACGGTCGTCGTGATCGAGCACAACCTGGACGTCCTCAAGTCGGCGGACTGGCTCCTCGACCTCGGCCCGGAAGGGGGCGACGCGGGCGGCCACGTGGTGGCCGCGGGGACCCCCGAGCAGGTCGCCGGGGCGGGCCGTTCGCACACCGGACGGTTCCTCGCGCCGCTCGTGCGGCCGCCCCTCCCGCTCGCCCGTCGGCCCCGCGCATGACGGAACCGGGCCGACCCGAGCTCCCGGCGTTCGTGCCCGCGAGCCAGCTCGCGGCGGCGAGCCAGGAGGGGTTCCGTCCCGGCCCCGATGCGCCGGGCGTCTACCTGTTCCGGGCGGCGGACGGGGGCGTCGTCTACGTCGGGAAGGCCCGCAGCCTACGGCGCCGCGTGCTCGACCACCTGCGCGCGCGCGTCGAGAAGGACGGCACGATCCTGGCCCAGAGCGCGAGCGTCGAGTTCGTGCCGACCGCGAACGAGCGGGAGGCGCTGCTCCTCGAGGCGAGCCTCGTGAAGCAGTATCAGCCGCCCTACAACGTCCTCCTGAAGGACGACCGGAGCTATCCGTACCTCGCGGTCACGATCGGCGAGGAGGTGCCGCGCGTCCTCCTCGTCCGGCGCCCCCGTCGCCGGGCCGGCCTGCTCCTCTTCGGCCCGTACACGAGCGCCCGCGAAGCGCGGGGCGTCGAGCGGCTCCTCGGCGACCTCTTCCAGCTGCGTCGGTGCGTGCGTCTCCCGAAGCAGGCGTGCCTGTACTACCATCTCAAGCTGTGCAGCGCGCCGTGCATCGGGGCGATCTCGCGGGAGGACTACCACCACCAGATCGACCGGGCCGTCGACGTGCTCCGCGGGCGGACCGCGCTCGTGCGCGGCGAGGTCGAGACCGAGATGCGGTCGGCGGCCGCCCGCGAGGAGTTCGAGCGGGCGGCGCTCCTCAGGAACGCGCTCGAGGGCCTGGGGGCGCTCCGCGAGCGCCAGGCGGTGATCGGTCCGGGCGCGGGTCGGGTCGACGTCCTCGCGCTCGCGTATCCGACCGACCCGTCGACGCTGCGCGTCGCCGTCGGCGTCCTGCACGTGGAGGACGGCGAGGTCCGCCAGACCGAGCCCCACCTCGTCGCCGTGCCCGCGGACGACGTCCCGGAACCGGGCGAGGTCCTCCGCCAGTTCCTCACCCAGTACTACGGCGGACGGCTCGAGCTCCCCGAGCGGGTCTACGTCGCCGGCCCGCGGCCCGCGGGCATCGACGCGACGCTCGACGAGCTGTTCGGCTACCGCGGGATCGACGTCCAGTTCCGGCCCACGGGCCGCTACGCCGCCCTCGGCCGGCTCGCCGAGCGCCTCGCGCGGGCCTCGGTCGACCAGGTCGTCGTCCGGCCGGCCCCGCGCGAGGTGCTGCTCGCGCTCCAGAGCCTCCTGACGCTGCCGACGATCCCGAACCGGATCGAGGGGATCGACATCTCGATCTTCCAGGGGTACGAGGCGGTGGGATCGCTCGTCGTCTTCGAGCGCGGTCTGCCGAAGCGTTCGGAGTACCGCCGGTTCCGCATCCGCTCGGTCGAAGGGACCAACGATTTCGCGATGGTCGCGGAGGTGGTGCGGCGCCGCTACTTCCGCCGCCTGGCCGAGAACGAGATCCTCCCGGACCTCCTGCTCATCGACGGGGGAGCCGGCCAGCTCTCCTCCGCGCTCGCGTCGCTCTCCGCGCTCGGGCTCGCGGACCGGATCCCGGCGATCGGGCTCGCGAAGCGCGAGGAGGAGGTGTACCTCCCCGATCGGGCGGAGCCGCTGCGGCCGAACCCGAACGCGGCCCCGATGCTGCTCCTGCGCGCCGTACGGGACGAGGCCCACCGGTTCGCCGTCACGTACCACCGGACCCGGCGCCGCATGCGCCTGCGCGACGAGTTCAGCGCGACGCGCCGCGCCGACGACGCGCGCGGGGCGGCGGGCCTGCCCGACGGAGGAGCGGGATCCACATCATCAAGGGCGGCTCCTGGTCCTTCTGCCACATCGCCCCGATGATCTCGCCGATGTGGTGGGCCTCCTCGAACGTCGCCTGGAAGATCGCGTCGCGCACGGTGTAGTGCTGGCGGAACCACGGCACGCGCACACGCCGATTGAACTCGGCATCGGTGAGGGCGTCGAGCGTCGCCTCGACCCCGGACCAGACCCGCCGGGAGTACGAGGCGAATCCCTTCCAGTCCGTCGGGTGCCGGGACTCGTCCTTCCAGAGCGCCGGCATCTCGTCGTTCCGGCCCCGGACCGCGTAGACGAACCAGACCTCCTGCACGTTCAGGATGTGCACGAGCGTGCGGAAGTAGCTCAGGTGGCCGGTCCCCCGGTCGCGGTCCGCCTCCTTCCAGGGGAGACGGCGGATCCGCCGGACGTACCGATCGAAGACCTTCCGGTTGAACTCGACGAGCTCGCGGGCCTCCGCCCGCGGGGAGATCGCACGCCGCGCCATGCGGCCCGGCAGGGGATGGGGACCTTTAGGGGCACCGACGAGGGGCTGGAACGGGTCTAGCGCGACGTCGACTTGCGCTCGGGCGTCCCGATGAACGACATCCCCTGGACCCGCCGCGCCACGTCGGACGCCGGAAGGCGGCGGAGATCCGAGTCCGGCTCGAGGAACGCCACGTCGAGCGCCTCGGGCGGGAACGGCGTCGGCGAGCCTTCGGCGACCGCCTGGACCGCGAGCTTGAACGCCGCTTCCTCGCCCAGATGCTCCGGGAGCTTCTCCTCGAGGTAGTCCGCGACCGCGCGGCGGTTCCGGCCGATCGCGTACGCCTTCCAGCCGATCGTCGCGCCGCTCGGGTCGAGCTCGACCAGGCCGGGGACGCGGTTCGTGAACCCGCCGAGCAGGAGCGAGACCGCGAACGGCCGGGTCCCCCCGAACTGCGTGTACTGCTGGAGGAGCGTGCCGAGCGAGTGGCCGAGCAGCGCGTACGGCGCGGACTCGCCGTAGGTGAGGCGGTGGCGCTGGGCCTCCACGCGCAAAAACTCGACGAGGACGCGCGAGTCGGCGATGAGGCCCGCGGTGACGCAGCCGAGGCCGGAGTCGATCGCGAAGCTCTTCTCGATCGAGCCGGATTCCGCGAGGGAGCTCACCGGCAGGTTGCGGAAGGCGACGAAGACGATCCCGGCGTCGTAGGTGACCGCGACGGCCGTGCCGCCCATCTGGATCGCCTGGAGCGCGTATTCGACCTGGAAGAGCCGGCCGTCGGGCGAGAAGACGGTGCTCGCCCGGTCGTACGCCATCTGGCCCGGTTGCATCTCCATCGCGTTCGATCCTCCGAGAGCGAGGCGGCGAAGCCGGGTGGGGCATTTGAGCCTAAGCCCTGCTTCCTTCCTCGACCCCACTTGGTAGCGCGGAGCCACCAACGAACCGGCGTCGTCCCGAAGGCGTCCGGCGTTCGGGACCCCGTGCGTTTCGAAACGCTTTTACGTCGGACCCGACGTCCCGCGCGCAAGCGATGAACGCCGACGGACTCCACCTCCTCCCGATGGCGTCCAGCTACCGGGGCGCGCTCTCCCCGGCGTGCACACAGTGCCAGGAGGGCCGCAAGATGGTCCTGTTCGTCACCGGCCTGTGCCGGTTCCGCTGCTTCTACTGCCCGGTCTCGCCGACGCGCAACCAGATCGACGTCGTGTATGCGAACGAACGGCGCGTCACCTCCGACGCGGAGGTCCTCGAGGAGGCCCGGGCGATCGGCGCGGGGGGCACCGGGATCACGGGCGGGGACCCGCTCGGCGTCGTCGATCGGGTCGATCACTACGTGCGCCTCCTAAAGGAGGAGTTCGGGAAGGAGCACCACATCCACCTCTACACCCACGAGCCGAACGCCGAGAAGCTCCGGCGCCTCGCCGCGAGCGGCCTCGACGAGTTCCGCCTCCACATCCCGCACTACCTGTGGGGTCCGCTCGCCGCGAACGGTGGAGCGTATCGCGCCGTGCTCGAGGAGGCCCCGCAGTGGGGTATCCGGCGGGGCGTCGAGATCCCCGTGCTCCCCGAGAAGGAAGCGGAGTTGCGCCGTCTCCTGCGCGCGCTCGAGGAGATCGGGGTCGATTTCGTCAACCTGAACGAGCTCGAGTTCTCCGAGACCAACGAATCCCAGCTCGCGGCGCGGGGCTACCGCACGGATCCGCGGAACGGCTGGGGCGTCCGGGGAAGCCGGGCCGTCGCCGAGCGGATCGTGCGGGAGATGCGCCTCTCGGTCCCCGTGCACTACTGCTCCTCGCGGTTCAAGGACGGGGTCCAGCTGCGCCAGCGCCTCCTGCGCCGGGCGGACCGCACCGCGCCCGCGTTCGCCGAACGGACGGCGGACGGGACGATCGTCCTCGGCATCGTCGAACCGACCCGGGATCTCGACCTGGCGCGCTGGGCCGCCCGGATCGCGCGGGCGATGCACGCGGGTCCCGACGACTACCGGCTCGATCTCCGGCGACGGCGAGTCGAGATCGCCCCCGATCGCTTGCGGCGATCGGCGCGTCGGCTCGCGGACCCCGCCTTCGAGGTCGAGCTGTACCCGACCGCCGACGCGCTCGAGGTCGAGCGCGCCCCGCTCAACGCGGCCGCGTCCGCGAAGGCGAGCGCGGCGCTCGGCGGCGGCACGTAGCCCTCGTCGCACCGGTGCCCGCCGTAGGTGAGATAGCGCTGGTCGCCGCGGCGGTGCTTGATCGAACACGGGCCCCAGCCCTCGTTCTCCGCTCCGTACCACATCGGACAATCCTGGCAGTGCAGCGGCACGCTCTCGGTCCGGCGCCCGCGGCGGGAGCGGCTCACGCGATCGCCCCCGGAGCGGTGAGATGCTGCCAGGCCCGAACCGTGCTCGCCATGAGCTGAGCGACCGTGACCGGGCCCACCCCGCCGGGCACGGGGGTGAGGGATCCCGCCCATCCGTCCAGCGCCGCGGCGTTCGCGTCCCCGACGGCGAGCTGGACCCCGGGCCGACCGGGATCCGGCACGCTCGAGAGCCCGACGTCGATCACGTGGGCGCCCTCCGGGACGTTGGACCGGTCGAGGAGACCCGGATGGCCCACACACGAGAAGATCGTACGCGCCGGCGCGAGCGCCGCGCGGAGGTCACGGGTGCGCGAATGGACGATCGAGACCGTCGCATGGATCCCGCTCGCCCTGCCCGCGAGCAAGAGCGCGAGCGGAAGGCCGACCGTCTCGGACCGTCCGAGGACGGCGACCGGCTGGCCCTCGAGCGGGAGGTCATAGTGTCGCGCGATCGCCACGGCGGCGAGCGCGACCGCGGGGACATGTTCGGGACGTTGGGCCACCAGGCGACCCAGGTTCTCCGCGCCGACACCGTCCACATCCTTCACCGGCGGCAGCCCGTCGATGGCCCCGTAGAAGTCGAAGGGGGGTGGCAAGGGGTGCTCCAGCAGGACCGCATGGACGGCCGGGTCCTGCCCGAGAGCTCGCAGCCGGCTCTCAAGCTCCGGCGCGCCCGCCCCGGCGGCAAGGGGCTCGTCCCGGAACGCGATCCCGACCTGGGCGGCGGCCTTCCCCTGGCGGCGGAGGTAGAACCGGAACGGGCTGTCGACGCCCCGGTGCACGCTGATCAGCGAGGGGCCCGGAGCTCCGGCGGGACGCGCCGCGATCGCGCTCCGGCTCTGGGCGTCGAGCGCCTCCGCGACGGGCTTGCCTTCGAGCCGCTGGGTCACGTCGGGAACTCCCGCGGGCCGAGGGTGGGGCATTAGATAACCTGCCCACCCGACGCGCCGGAATTGCGTCGTTTCCGCCTCGTCCGGACCCGTCGTACGAACTTCGACGCACGAAGGGATTTATACCGACCTCGACTTCGTTTATGCTGGCGCGAGCGCTCCGGGGTGCGGGGCCTTCTGCCGCCGCTATGGCACAGGAAGCGGAAAAACCGTCGGTCGGGGCCGACGACCATTCGACCCCCAGTGATCTCGATTCGTGGGGGCGCAGCCTCCCGTACGCGTCGTCCGCCCAGGTCGAGGTGCCCGCGCGCCTGCTCGACCAGGTGATCGGCCAGGACGAGGCCGTCGAGGTCGCCCGCAAGGCCGCGACCCAGAAGCGGCACATGATCCTGATCGGCGAGCCCGGCACGGGCAAGAGCATGCTCGCCCGGGCGATGGTCGACTTCCTGCCCAAGGAGCAGCTCCAGGACATCCTCGCCTACTCGAACAGCGAGGACCCGAACGAGCCGAAGATCCGGATCGTCCCCGCGGGCAAGGGGAAGGAGATCGTCGCCGCCCAGAAGCTCGAGGCGGCCCAGAAGAAGGAGCAGCGGACGATCCTGTTCGTCGTCCTCGCGGTCGCGATCTTCGCGTTCACGCTCTACATCGTCATCGTCGACAAGGACCTGACCGCCCTCCTGGTCGGTCTGTTGATCGTGTTCATCGTCTACGCGATCCTCCGCTTCTCGGGCGGTCGTAGCGACTCCGGGACCGGCGTCGCGAAGTTGCTCGTTTCGCACTCGCCCGACGACAAGCCGCCGTTCATCGACGCGACCGGGGCCCACGCGGGCGCGCTGCTCGGCGACGTGAAGCACGATCCGTTCCAGTCGGGCGG
>JASHUJ010000071.1 GCA_030040035.1 Thermoplasmata archaeon | reverse complement strand
CCGCACGCGCAGGGAGGCGAGGGCGGTCGCCCCGGTTCCGTGAAGGTCGCGCAGCTCACCACCCGCTATCCGCCGGCGCCGGGCGGCGTCGAGCGCCATGTCGTCGAGCTCGCGCCGCGCCTCGCGGCCCACCAGCACCGGGTCGACGTGTACACGAGCGAGCTCTACCGGGAGTTCCCCTGGGAGCGCCTTCCGCCGGACGTGCCCCGGGAGGAGACGACCTCCTACGGTGCGATCCACCGACTGCGGGTCTGGTCGATGCCGGGCGAGCTGCATTACACGTTCTTCCGGGGCCTGCACGCGGCGCTCGACCGGGATCGGCCCCAGATCGTCCATGCCCACACGTACGGCACCCACCAAGTGGCGATCGCCCGCCGGCATTTCCGGCGCCACGGGACCCCCTACGTCCTCACCGCGCACTTCCACCCGATCTGGTCGATCGAGGGCGGATGGATGCGCCGCCGGATCCGCGCCTTCTACGACGGCGCGCTCGCGGCGCCGGCACTGCGCGACGCGCGCGCGTTGATCGTCCAGACGCGGGCGGAAGAGCAGCTCGTCCGCTCGCTCGGGTTCCCGCTCCCTCGGACGGTCATCGTCCCGCCCGGCTACAGTCCCCGGGCCGCCGATCTCGCGGATCCCGCGATCTTCCGCACCCGGTTCGGGATCTCCGATCCGTTCGTGCTCTTCGTCGGTCGGCTGGCCTCGAACAAAGGGCTCCTCGATCTGGTCGAGGCGTTCGCCCTCCTCGCCCAGCGCGATCGGACCGCGCAGCTCGTGCTGATCGGCGAGGACGGCGGCATGCGGGCGTCCCTTTCCGATCGGGCGCGGGAGCTCGGCCTCGGGACCCGCATCCACCTGCTCGGCCACGTCGCGGACCCCCAGCTCGTCGATTCGGCGTATCGCGGGGCCCGAGTGTTCGTCCTGCCGAGCGAATACGAGGCGTTCGGCCTCGTCCTGCTCGAGGCCCTCGCCCAAGGAGCTCCGGTCGTGGCGACGCGCGTGGGCGGCATCCCCGAGGTGCTCGGGGAGGACGAGCGCGCCGGCGTGCTCGTCGAACCGGGATCGGCCGAGGTGCTCGCCGAGCAGATCGGGCGGTTGTGGGACGACCCGACGCTCGGTCGCCAGCTCGGGGAGTACGGGCGGACGACGATCGTGCCGCGCTACAGCTGGGACGCGCTCGCGGATCGGTTGGACGCGCTCTATCGCGAGATCGTGCCCGGGTGACGCGGCCGCGCGTCGAGCCGCTCGAGCTCGTCGGCGAGGTGCGCGAGGTCCCGCCCCGCCTCGCCGCGGGTGAACTTCGCCGCCACGTGGAACAGACGCCCGAGCCACCTCGCGAGCATGCCCCGCCCCGACCGCCGGCCGCACGACGGCCACTTTCCCGGACGGTTCGACCGATTATACGGGTGCTCCCCCCTTCCGCCCGGGGGGAGCGGCGGGGCGCTCGGAGGGTCCCCCGTCCGTGCGCGAACGGTAAAGAAGCCCGCCGGCGGTTCGAGCGCGGATGCCCGCGCGAGGCGCCCCGACCGAGGGACCGACCGGCTCGGCCGGATTCCCGGAGTACCCCGGACGCCCCCGTCGCTCGCGCGCCATCGGTCGGAGCGGGCTCCCGTGAAGATCGTGCACGTGACCCTGCGGTTCGATGCGCCCGGCGGGACCGAGACGAACGTCCACGAACTCTCCCGTCGTCAGCGCGCGGCGGGCGACGACGTCGAGGTGTACGCCAGCGACCTGTACGACGAGGCGCAGTGGGACCGCCGTTCGGACTACCGACCGATCGTGGACGGGGTCCCGGTGCACCGGTTCCCGGTGCGCAAACGACTGGTCCCGTATCTGACGATGCCGATGATGGTAGGCCTCGTGGACGCTCTCGCCGATAGCGGCGCGGACGTGATCCATGCCCACTCGCACCGGTACGGCCATGTGCTGCAATCGACGCTCGTCGCCGCGCGCCTCGACATTCCGCTCGTGATCTCCACCTCCTACCACCCGGCGGATCGGCGCGAGCCCCCGCTCAATCGCGGCCTTCTCCGCTGCCAGGACTGGCTCTTCGGAATGACCGCGTACCGAACCGCCCGCGCGGTCGTCACGCAGTCCGAGCTGGAGGCCCGCCTGCTCCGCGAGTTCGCTCCGGCCGACCGACTTCGCATCATCCCTCCGGGGGTCGACCTCGCGGAGTGGCAGGACGCGGGGTCGGATCCTCCCGCGGGGGTCGAGCTGCCGGCGGAGTACTACGTTTACGCTGGCCGCGTGGCCTCCAACAAGGGTCTCCCCCACCTCGTCGACGCCCTCGCCCGTATTCCTCCGTCCGACCGTCGTCCGGTGGTCTTCCTCGGCAAGGACTGGGGGGAGCGCTCGGTGCTCGAGGAGCGGGCCCGGCGGCAGGGCGTCGATCACCTGCTCCGCTGGCTCGGGCACGTGCCCGATCGACGAACGTACCGCGCCGTCCTCCGGAGGGCGCGGGCGCTCGTGCTGCCGTCCGAGTGGGAGGCCTACGGCTTCGTGCTCCTCGAGGCGATGGCCGCGCGGACGCCGATCGTCGCGAGCGCCTCGGGGGCGGTGCCCGAGGTGCTCGGCGACGGGGAACGCGGACGGCTCGTACCGTACGGCGATAGTGCCGCGCTCGCCGACGCGCTCTCGGCCGTGATCGCCGATCCCGTCGGGACCCGACGGCGTCTCGACGCCGCCACGGCGTGGGTCGCCCAGCTCGACTGGTCAGTCTCCTCGGAGCGCTTTCGCGCGCTCTACCGGGAGGTCGCGCGACGGTGAACCGACCGGTTCAGGCCGCGCCGGCGGACTCGCCGTACTCGCGGATGATCTCGATCCCCTGGCGCAGCGCGGGGCGGGCGGCGGCGAACGAGAGTCGCAGGTGGGCCGCCCCGAGCGATCCGAAGGCGTCCCCCGGGGTCGTGATCACGCCGCGATTGAGCAGATCGGTCGCGACCTCGCGGGCCGAGCGGGGCCACGTGAACGACGGGAAGATGTAGAAGGCGCCCGCCGGCCGGACCGCCGAAAGTCCGGGAACCGTCCCGAGGAGCCGCCCGACGAGGTCGCGCCGCGCCCGGAACTCCCGGACCATCGCACGGGTCGCGCCGTCGCCGTCCTCGAGGCCCGCGAGCACGGCGGCCTGCAACGGGGTCGACGGGCAGGCCATGATGTGGTAGTGCACCTTGTTGAGCTCAGGGGTGAGCCGGCGGTCCGCGACGAGATAGCCGATCCGCCAGCCGGTCATCGCGAGCGTCTTCGAGAACGAATTGACGACGATCGCCCGGTCGGTCCGCCCCCAGAACGAGGTCGCGACCCCATCGTAGACGATCTGCTCGTACACCTCGTCCGACACGATCATGAGGTCGTGGCGGTCGGCGAACGCGACGAGCCGGTCCACGACGGCCCGGGGGAACACGCCGCCGGTCGGGTTCGACGGGCTATTGACCACGATCACGCGGGTCCGCTCGGTGACGAGCTGCTCGAGCTCCTCGAAGTCCGGCAGGAATTTGCGGTCCGACCTCAGGCTGTACGGGACCGGCACGGCTCCGACCAACCGGGCGTGCGACGGGTACAGGACGAAACCGGGGTTCGGCACGAGGACCTCGTCGCCGGGGTCGTACAACGCGAGGGCGACGGTCATCAGCGCTTCGGAACCGCCGGCGGTGATGATCACGTTCTCGCGCGAGGTGGTGCGGTCCTTCGCGGCGTACTGCTCGGCGACCCGGTCCCGCAGCGGCAGTAGGCCGGCCGACGGTCCGTAGTGGTTCATCCCGTCGCGGGTGGCCCGGGCGAGCGCCTCGACGACGACTCGGGGTGGCTCGAAGTCGGGCTCGCCGAGCCCGAGGTTGATCGCGTCGGGCGGGGCCGCCTCGAACATCTTCCGGATGCCCGAGATATCGATCGAACTCACGCGGCGCGCGACCACGCGCGCTCCACCCGGGCCCACTTCTTTATCGTTGTGGGATGCGAGAGTGCCTCACGCGGCCGGAGGGCGAGCGCGCCGGCGGCCACAACCGACTTCTATGCGTCCTCGCTCGCGAGGCCGGAGACGGCCCGCGATGAGCGTTCGCATCGTCATCGGCGCCCAGTTCGGCGACGAGGCGAAGGGCAAGATCACCGACTACCTCGCCGCCGACGCCCGTTACGTCGTGCGCACGGGCGGCGGACCGAACGCCGGACACTCGATTCATCTGCCCGAGGGGCTGGTCGTCCTCCACCAGCTCGCCAGCGGGGTCCTCCGCCACGGCGTCACGGGCGTCAGCGGACCGGGCATGGTCCTCAACCCGAGCCGGCTCGAGGAAGAGCTCGAGGACCTCGAACGCCGGCAGCTCCTCCGGGGGGAGGTGGTCCTCTCGGACCGGGCGCACGTGATCCTACCGCTCCACGAGATCGAGGACGCCTGGGAGGATGAGCTCCGCACCCAGCGGGACCCCGCGGCGAACCTGGGGACCACACGCCGGGGCATCGGGCCCGCGTATGCGGACCGTGCCGGGCGTTGGGGGCTCCGGATGGCGGATCTGACCCGACCCGCCGTGCTCCGTGCGCGGCTCGATCTGCTCTATGCGACGAAGGCCCAGGTCCCCGGCCTGCCGCCGCAGGAGGAGCTCGCCGCGCAACTCAGCGAGGTCGGCGGGCGCCTCGCGCCGTTGATCCGACCGACCGAGCCGATGCTCTGGGATGCGGTGGCCCGGGGCGAGTCCGTGCTCCTGGAGGGCGCGCAGAGCGCGCTCCTGGACCTCGACTTCGGGACCTATCCGTTCGTGACGAGCTCCCATCCGACCAGCGCCGGGGCGCTCGTGGGCAGCGGACTCCCGCCGACGGAGGTCGACGAGGTGATCGGGGTCGCGAAGGCCTACGCGACCCGCGTGGGCGCCGGACCGTTCCCGACGGAGGAATCCGGCCCGCTCGGCGAGTTCCTGCGGCGCGTCGGCGGCGAACGGGGCGCGACCACGGGGCGCGCGCGTCGCTGCGGATGGCTCGACCTCGCGATGCTACGCTACGTGGCGCGGCTCAACGGTCTCACCTCGTGGGCGATCACCAAGGTCGACGTGCTCGGAGGGCTCGAGCAGGTCCCGGTGAGCGTCCGCTACGAACTGCCCGACGGATCGACGATCCGCGATGTCCTGCCGTCGCAGGCCGAGGACCTCGCGCAGGCGCGGCCGGTCTACGAGCAGCTCGAGGGATGGCCCGAATTCCACGAACGGCTCAAGGAGCGCATCCGACGCGAAGGCGCCGCCGCGCTGCCGGCGTCGCTGCGGAGCTTTCTCGAGCGCGTCGGGCGCGAGACCGGGGTCCCCGTCGAGTACCTGGGCTACGGCCCGGGTCGGGACGAGACCCTTCGGCTCAATGTACCGCTCACGCAAACGACGCGCGGCCACCGTTCGGCCGGATCGGGCTAGCGGTGCCGTGCCGTTCGATCCGTACCTGTACGTGGCGCTCGGCGCGGGCGTGCTCGCCGGCCGCTTGGTGCGAGTCCGCAGCCCGTGGACCGGCCGGGCGACCCGCCTCACCGTGATCGTGCTGGTCGGGCTGCTCGGAACCCTGCTCGACACGGTGTCGACCTCGTCCCTGCTCCTCGCGCTGCCGGTCGCCTTCGTCCTCGCGCTGGCGCTGCTGGGCGCCACGGCCGCGGTGTACCTCGCGATCGCGCGCGGCGGTCCCGCCCCCCCGGCGTCCGCGCCTTCCGCCGGTCGGCGCGAGCCCGTGCCCTTCAGCGGAGTGCTCGTCGGTGCCTTGGTGGCCGGATTCCTCGTCGGCCGGGTCGTGGCTCTCCCGAGCGAGGTCGGGATCACCTGGGCCCTCTACGCGCTCCTCGCGCTCGTCGGGTTCGATCTGACCCTGACGTGGGTCCGGGCGGGCGAGCTCGCGATCCCGCTCACCGCCGCGACCCTCGCGGCGACGGGCTGCGCGGTCGGCTTCGCGGTCCTCGTCCACGAACCCTGGTCGGTCGCGTTCGCGACCACGTACGCGTTCGGCTGGTACACGCTCGCCGGCCCCCTGGTCGCGGCCCGGGCTGGCGCCCTCCTGGGGCTCCTCGCGTTCTTGGCGAACTTCTTCCGCGAGAATCTGACGATGGTCCTGAGCCCGTACGCCGGGCGACGCCTCGGAGGTGGGGGCCTTGCGGCGCTGGGCGGCGCAACTTCGATGGACACGACGCTCTACTTCATCACCCGGTACGGCGACGAGCGCGCCGGCAGCCTCGCGCTCGCGGTCGGCCTCGTCTTCACGCTGGCCGCCGGCCTCCTCCTGCCGGTGATCCTCTCGCTCCCGATCTAATTCCGTTCGGACCGACGCCGGCGGCCGCCCCCCATAGTCTCATAGCGAGTGCTCCACCTGGGAGGTCGGGGGAGCCCTCCGATCTCGCTCGGCGGGACCGAGGGCCATCGGTGACGCGACCTCGGGCACCGCCGTGCTGGGTTCTCGGCGCAGCGCTCCTCGGGCTGCTCGTCCTGCCGGTGAGTGCGGGCTCGCACCTCGCGTCGCCCCACTCCCCGCTCGCGACCGATGCGCCGGCCCCGCCCGGGCCGTGTGCTCCCCTCACGACATGCGCCGGACGTTCCGAGGAGCGGGGTTTGCCCCCAGGGCCCCGAGCGAGCGGGTTCGATCCGGGAGCGATGCTCGCCTGGTCGGAGCTCACGTCGGCGGTCGCCTCGGGCTCTCCCGGGGCCGGCGCGGGCATGGTCTTCAACGCCACCTCGGGGTCGACGATCATCTTTGGCGGACAGGATGCGAGCGGGCTCACGAACTCGACCCAGTCCTATACGGAGTCGACCGACACCTGGGCGACCGTGGCCGCGACGGGTGCGCCGAGCCCCCGGTCCAATTTCGCCTTCGGCCTCGACTCGACCAACGGACGGTCCGTGCTGTTCGGTGGCCTCGTCGATCTCTCGACCGACGCCGTGACCAACGACACATGGTCGTACGATCTCGCGACCCGGGCGTGGACCAACGAAACCGGGCCGACGGCCCCGGCCGCGCGGGAGGATGCCGCGTTCGCCGTAGATCCGTCGCTCGGGATCGGCGTCCTCTACGGAGGGCAAAACCCGAACTACGAGAAGATCGGGACGATCACCTATTCCGATCTCTGGGAGGTCAATCTTTCGACGTTCGCGTGGACGCAGGTCGTCCCGGGAGGGGCCGTGCCTCCCCCGCTCGAGGGGGCGTCCCTCACGTGGGACCCGTCGCTCGGTGTGTTCCAGATGTTCGGCGGCTGCGCGCCGTGTTCGAACCTCGTCTGGGAGTTCGATCCCCACTCCGAGACTTGGACGCAGCTCCCGCTCGGGTCGAACGCTCCGTCCCCGGTGGCCGGGTCGAGCTGGACGTACGATCCCGGCCTCTCGGCCGATCTCCTCTTTGGGGGGACGGACGGAACCAGCGCTGACGCCTCGACCTCGATCTTCTACCCCAGCAATGACTCGTGGGTGGCGGAGACCCTGCCCGGGCCGACGGCCCGATGGGATGCGGCGTCCGCCTACCTGAGCGTCGCGGGCAACGCGACCTGGCTCTTGGTCGGAGGCACGGCGAGCGCGGGCCTGTCATTCGACCTGTGGCGCCTCTCCGCCACCGTCGACCTCGGCCTCCGGGTCGAGAACGCGTCCCAGCCGAACGTGCCGATCTCTGACTCGAACGTGACGCTCGATGGGGCGTTCGTCGGCGCGACCAACGCCGAGGGGTACCTGAACCTGACGCAAGTCAACGGCGTCGACTCGACGCTGGGCGTCGCGGACGTGGGGTACTTCACGAACGTCTCCACGCTCTGGCTCGCTCCCGGCTCGACGTCGCAGCGGATCGTCCTCCTGACGGTGATCCCGCCGCGCGACCTCGGTACGATCCACGTAAGCGCGCTGGGTCCGGACCCGCCATATAGCCCGATCCCGATCGTCGACGGTGAGGTCAACCTCACGATCAACGGGAGCCGCATCAACGCCCACCCAGTGCTGACCGGCTCGTCCGGGATGGCGAACTTCACCCGCGTTCCGCCGGGCGCGTTCAACGTCTCGGTGTGGGCCCAGACGTGGCGATCGAACTTCTCGGTCGGTGTCATCGCTCCGGGCGCGATCGTGAACCTTACGATCGACCTGTTCGGGGACCCGGTCATTCTCGTGAACGTGACGGGAATCCTTCCGGGAGGGGGGGCCCCGGTCCCGCTGCAAGGTGTATCCGTCTACCTCAATGGGGCGCCGTTCCTCGTGACCCCGCCCCACGGCGAGATCGAAGGGAGCACGACGGCGTACGGTTGGGGCAACCTCACGGCCTTCGCCCTCGGTTTCTCGTCGAGCACCGTCGCAATCGACGTTCCGTGGACCGGCCGCGTGAACGCAAGCCTCGTGCTCGACTCCCTACCGGCCGGGGCCATCGACGCGCGCGTGATCGACAAGGCGACGGGCGAGCCGCTCGCGGGCGCCGAAGTCGAAGCCGACTCTTCGGGAGCTCTGGCCGTGGGGTGGCTCAACCTGACCGCCGTCACGAACTCGACGGGCTGGGGCAACGTCTCCGCGCTCGAGGGGTTCTACGAGGTCAGCGCGATCGCGACCGGCTTCGTCGGGTCGACACCGGTCGTCGAGCACGTCCTGCCGAACGTGAACCGCACTTTGACGATCCAGCTCGTTCCCGTCCCCGGGGCGAACCTGGCGTTCCTCGTCGAAGACGCGTCCGACCTCCGCCCGATCGCGGGCGCGAACGTGACGGTCGCGACGTGGGGCGCGGGCCGGACCGACGCGGAAGGATACTACAACGCGAGCCAGGTGCCGCCGGGCGTCTACGTCGTCTCCGCCTCGGCGGTCGGATTCTACACGAACACGAGCGTGTTCACGTTCTACTCCTACGAGAACGCGACGGTCCCGATCAATCTCACCCCGATCGTCTACGTCTCCCCGCCGCCGTCCCACTCCGTGTTCCAATTCTTGGCGGGGAACCCCAACGCGCTGTGGGCCCTCCTCCTCGTGCCGGCGGTGCTCGCGCTGGGCGGATTCGTCTACCTCGCGGCGACGCGCGGCGGGCGGGCGGAGTACGAGGAGCCCACCTCCCCGCTCCGCGACCGGTCCGAGGCCGCCGAGCCCCCGGTCGAGCTTCCGCGCTAGGCGCGGTCGGCCGACGGGACGTCGGCGACCGGCACCGGCGCCTCTCCGCTCGGCGGTCGCTCCGTGGGGGTGAGGTGCCGGGCGAGGACACCGATCGTGCCGAGGAGAAGGGCGATCGTGCCGACGGCGAGGAACGTCAGCACGTACCGGGGGAAGAACACTGCCGCGACCACGAGCACGACGACGGCGAGCGCGGCGATCATCAGGGACTCGATCCCTGGCGGGACCATCTCCTCGGGGGGAGCCGCACGGGTCCGGCTCGCGAGCGCGTCGCGTTGGCCGGGACGGAGCTCCTCCGGGTCGACCCCCCGGAGGCCGCCCGTCGACGCGCGGATGCGTCGGCCCCACGCCCACGGGAGCGGCTCGCCGAGCGCGGTCCGCGGCGCGAGGGAGACGAGCACGAGGCCCAAGAGGGCGAGCCCGCCGAGCGCGACGAAGACGGGGTCGAGGCTCGTCGCGAGTGGCAATGAGGCGTTCGAGGCGCTGCCCGAGAACGCACCGAGGAGGCCGACGCCCTGCGCGTCGATCACTTGGCTGACCGCCCGGAAGAACGTGAGCCCCGTCAGGGGCCCGCCCGCGGCGGCCACGACCGGCACGGCGGCGAGGTACAGGACGCCGAGGAAGAGGGTTAGCTCGAGCGTCCCCAGCCGGCTGCCGGGGGAGTATTCGGAGCGCCAGACCCCCTCGAGCCCCACGAACGGCAATCCGAGCATCACGCCCGCGGCGAAGTCGAGACCGATCGCGCCGGCGGGGAAGGTGGGGAGGATCGCGATCGCGACCTCGAAGAGCAGCGCGAGCCGACCTGCCCAGGCGATCGGCGGGGAGCGCACGAGCCCGAACCCCGTCGCGAGGCCGAACGCGACCGTGACGAGGAACCCGGCTGGGACCATCGCGGAGTACCCCGGGAACTCTACGAAGTATCGGAGCGCGACGTAGAGCGGCGCGGGCGCGAGGAGCGCCACGACCCACGGCCGGTCGGTCACGTCGGCAGCCCCCCGGCCCGGATCTCCCCGTAGAACTGAAGGACCGCCGGGCGGACCGCCGAGGGGGGGTACACCGCCACCGGCACGCCGGAACCCCGGAGGCGCTCGACGTGCGATTCGAGGCGGTTCCGCTCGGGCGCCCGGACGAACTCGAGCGTCTGCTCGAAGATCGGGTCCCCGATCGGCGGATAGAGGCTGGGATAATCCGGACAGAGCACGAGCATCCGGTGGCCCCGGGCTCGAGCGACCGCGACCGCGGGCTCGGCCTCCTCGGGAACCTGCGCGAGGTTCGTGAGGAGCACGATCGTGGCGGGCGCGCTGAGCCGATCGATGGCCGCCTCGAGCGCGGCGTCGATCTGGAACGGCGAGTCCGCAAGGCGGACGCGTCCGAGCACCTCCGTGATCTCCGCGGCGGCGGAGGGTCCCAGGGCGACCGGCGCAAACCCCTCAAGCTGACTCGAGAAGGTCAGCAGGCCCACGCGATCGGACCGCGCGAGCGCCGCCCCCGCGAGCACGGTCGCCCCGTCGACGCTGAGCTCGAGGCTCTCGGATCCCGGCGGACCCAGACGCATGTCCCGGCCGCAATCCACGATGAGCAGGAGGTCCGGGTGGACCTCCTCCTCGTGCTCGCGGACGTACATCTTCTCGAGGGCCGAACGGCGCCAGACGATCCGCCGCACGTCGTCCGACGGGTGGTACTCGTGGAGGGTCCGGAACTCCGCCCCCGGTCCGCTCCGGCGGCGGAACGCCTCTCCGGGCCCGCGCGGGCCGCTCGCGATCGCCGCCTGCGCCTCCTCGACGGTCAGCGAGGGAGTCACGACGACCTCCCAGCGGTCGTCGAGCCGGGCGATCCGGCACGCCAGTCCGAGCGGCTGGTGCGCGACGATGATCGTGGGCCCGAGGCGGAACTGACCGCGCTCTCGAGGTCGGAACACGTACGCGAGCCGGACCGGTTCACCCCGGGGCCACCAAGAGACCAGGCGCGGCGAGCCCCCGACGACCTCGAACGTGCTGGGCGGAGTGTCGAACACTTCGGCGTAGAAGGGGCGATCGACCGCGAGCTCGAGGTCGACGGCCATCGATCCGAGACCGTCGAGCGGCACCTCCGAGCTGTTCTCGAACCGCTGCCAGCGGAACCAGTCGACCCCGAAGTCCCGGGTCGCCCGGTCGAACGCGATCAGCTCCGCGGCGACGAAGACGAGCGCGGCGGTCGGGATCACGAGCAGGAGGAGGTTGAGCGTCAGGAGGCCCAGGACGAGTCCCCCGAGCCCGCCCGCGATCCACGACCACCCCCAGGGGCTCAGCACGACGCGCGAGCTCGACATGCGCGCGAATCAGCGGGGCGCGGGGACCTGACCGAGGCAGTCGGTGAGCAGCGTGCGGATCCCCTCGTAGGGGCCGCGCGCCGCCGATTCGACGAGCCGTCGCGCCCGAAACTCCGGACGGACCCGCACGCGGTGGTTGAGGGTCGGGAAGGCGAGCTCCTTGACGTCGTCCGGGATCACGTAGGAGCGGCCGGCGAGGAACGCGCTCGCGCGGGCCGCGCGCATGAAGTGGACCGCGGCGCGAGGGGACGCGCCGGCAGCGATCCGGGGGTCCTTGCGCGTCGTCCGGACGATCTCCGTCACGTACGCCGGCAGCGAATCATCGAGATGCATCGCGGCGAGCGAGGGCGCGAGGCGGTCGATCTCCCCGGCCGAGAGCACGGGTTCGAGGTCGGTCTCGGCCGCCGGGTCGAGCTGCGAGCGCACGATCATTCGCTCCTCCTCCTCGCGCGGATACGACATGATCCAGCGGAACAGGAAGCGGTCCAATTCGGCCTCGGGCAGGGGGTACGTGCCCTCCTGCTCGATCGGATTCTCGGTCGCGATGACGAGGAACGGTCGTGGTAGGGGGTGCGAGACCCGATCGATGGTCACCTGGCGCTCCTGCATCGCTTCGAGCAGCGCCGACTGGACCTTCGGCGGGGCGCGATTGATCTCGTCGGCCAGGACGACCTGAGCGAAGATCGGACCCGGGCGATAGGCGAACGACCGGTCCCGGGGGTCCAGCACGAGGCTGCCGACGATGTCGGACGGCAGCATGTCGGGCGTGAATTGGATCCGCTGGAAGGATAGCCCGAGGGCGCGGGCGTACGTCCGCGCGAGCAGCGTCTTCGCGATGCCCGGCACCCCTTCGAGCAACACGTGACCCTCGACCGCGAGGGCGATCATCAGGGCCCGCACGACCGGTTCCGATCCGATCACGCGCGCGCCGACCGTCGACTGGAGCCGGTCGAGCAGGGCCCGCCCTTCGGTGGGCGAGAGGCTCCGTTCGGGTCGGGCGGATGACGCGCGATCGCTCCCGCCCGCGAGCATCTCCGTGGGGGCCTCCGTCCGGGACGCGTCGACCCGGGCCGTGGGTGGCGTCATGCCGCCGCCTCCAATCGGGGCCAGATCTGGTCGATCTCGCGGAGCTCTTCCTCGAAGATCTGCCGCGCTCTCGCGCGCCGGATCGGGCGTCGCCAGCGCGACCAGACGTCGTTCCAACGTGGGTCTTCGGCGAGATTGGCCAGACGGTACGCCCCGTCGAGTCGTCGCGCGGTGCGCCGCGCGCGCAGGAGCAGGGGATCCCGTCGCACCCGAGCCGAGACGAGCCATCCAAAGATCTCCGCGTTCCGCAGTTGCCGGTGGTCCGTGAGCTCGCGGAGGAGCCGTTGAAGGACCGAATAGATGCCGGGCGCGAGGAGGTCGCGTCGAAGATCGCGGTCGAGCCAAGCGACCGGATCGACCATCCATCCGATCCGCACGGAGTAGCCCGAAAACCGGGGCGGATTGGCCGAGCGATTCCAGCTCCACCAGGCGATCGCGACGCCCGCGACGAGCACGAGGGGAACCGTGAGCGGGAAGGGAGCGATCAGTGCCGAAGCCGCTGCGACGCCGCTCACGAACGCTTCGGACCTCCGGGCGGAGAGCCGGGGCTGGGCGCGGCGTCCGACGGGGAGGATGGGAAGCCCGGACCTTTGGGCTGATACAGCGGGTCATACGCCCAAGCGAGGGAAGTTTCGGTGTAGATTCGGTCGACTACCGTACGGACGGATTGCGCGTCGCCCGGAACGATCCCCCCGAAACGGGCGGGCTCGTAGAGACGGTAGAGGTCCGGCAACAGCTCGAGCAGCTTGCCCATGTCCGGACGCAGGAATCGCGCCAGGAACTCGAACGACGTGCAGCTCGGAGGTACCTTGAGCCCGTACAAACGGATCGTGTCCGCCAAAATCGCATCGAAGGCTACGACCGCCGCCTCACCGGCCTTCCCCTCATCACAGAGCCGTCGCACCTTCGGAACGACCGGATTCAACTCGGCGTTGGGCGGCGGCAGGGTCTTGGCGGCGTACGAGCGAGCGCCCGAGCTGAGCGGCAAGCAGGTCCCCTGGGTCGTCAAAGCGGCGCGCTCGCCTTGAACCCTTCGATTTCCCGTTCCGCCCGATTCGCCTTCCGCCGAGCCGTGCCGGGGACCCCCCACACCGGAGGGAAGGGCTCGGGTCGGCCGGCCGTGGACCTGGGCCCAAGATGGAACCCTTATGGCTGAAGCGGCCTCCGAGGGTTCCGTCGGGCTCGTGGTCCAGCGGTTACGACGTCGCTCTCACACAGCGAAGGTCGCCGGTTCGAATCCGGCCGAGCCCATTCCCGGCGCGCATCGGTCGGACTCCTTCTGGTCGAAGAGGGGACGGTCGGGACGGCGGCACTGTAACGGAGCGTCGTCCCGGCGCCGACGGTCGCTCCGGGGCTGGGTCCCGGTTCCGTAGGTTCCGTCCCGGCCCGGAAATTTCGTGTTGCGAGGCTTTGTATAACCCGGACCCATCGGGTCCTGCCATGTCGAAGTTCGGCCGTCTTGCGAAGAGTGGCTGGTTGATCGCCGCGGTCGTCGCGCTCGGTGCCCTGATGATCTTGCCGGCGGGTTCGGTGATCTCGGGCCGGTCCGTGTCGGCTCCGACCGGGGCCTCGGCCTCCGACCTGCAGTTGAGCGCGTCTCCGGCCGCCTCGGCAGTTCCAGGTGCCGCGTCGGAGGCGAACGGCCCGACCGGTACCGCCGCGCAGTCGACTCCGGAAACCCAGCTCCTCTCTCACGTGCCTTCCTCGTTGAGCCACGTACCGTGGGTCGAATCCCTGACGCATCAAGGACCGACCCTAGCGCCGCTGACCTCGCTGCCGAACCTCGCGCTCCTCGAGCACCCGGCGACGGCGGTGGACGGTCAGATCAACCCGTTCTACGTCGCCCAGCCGGCGCCGTTGGGGCTCGCCGACTATGGGCTCGGCGCGCAGACCTATTCGTACAATACTTCGCACATCTTGGGCGAAGTGACCTTCAACACCCCGCCGAACGTTACCGACCCGGCGTCGACGGGAGTGACCGAGGTCTCGGGTCAGTCCGACGGGTACGTGGGGAGCCTGAACGAATTCGGGATCCAGCTCAACACGGTCGCCACCAACATCTCGATCCCCGGCAGTGACCAAGGCTTCTTCTGGACCCAGAATGTCGTCAACTTCAACGACACCGGTATCCACTTCGTCTCCGATACGTTCAACATGACCTCGGCGACGCAGAACCCCTACTACATCGCCGCTGGGACCCTGTACGAAGCGTGCGACTACGGGCAGTCCGGGATCAGCAAGGTCCTCTTCAACTACGGCGGGGTCTTCCAGTGCGTGGGCGGGACGGTCCCGGTGAGCCCGGCGTCGTACCCGGTCACGGTCCAACTCTACAACAACGCCTCGATCAACGCGCAGAAGCGCTCGGTCGTGACGTACGGCTACCGCATCATCGAGGCGGGGACCGGCCAGGTGTTCACGGGCATCTCCGACGCGGTGATCTTCAACAGCCCGAAGCTGCCCGACCACGAGGCCGCAAACCCTCCGGGATTCTCGATCGACGGGTTCGCCCCGTCGCCGACCGGCCTGTTCCGCGACGCGGAGATCGTCCTGGTGGGGAACATCGGAGGCGATAACTCGGTCTTCCGCTCCATCAACGGAACGATCCATCTCGAGTACTCCAACGCGACCCGGGGCGGCTTCCGGAGCGTTCCCTCGGCGTACAACTTCGGCGGCGACACCGGCGAGACGTCGACCGGGATCGCCGACTACTGGACGACGGGCCACGCGCTCGTCATCAACCAGGGGCCCGCGATGCTCTACGGCCTCTGGGGAGCGGAGCCGTACGTCTCCGTCCGCAGCGGGGCCATCCACCTCGCCGGGAAGATCTCCCCGAACTACGGCTTCGTCTTCGTCAGCAACACGCCGGCCGTCTTGGACCCGTGGAATCCCAGCCTCAACGAGCGCGACAACATGAGCTGGTTGCCCACGACGGACACGGGAACGTTCAGCACCTATCTGCCGCCGCTCGGATCGCCCTGGACGACGGCCTACTACGTGCAGGCGTTCGCGGCCGGGTTCCAGGAACTGAACGGGTCCGTGATCCACGGCTCGGACACTTCCTACGACCTATCGCTGACGTCGGCCCCGGGCACGTTGAACGCGCCGCTCTACGCGTTCTCGAACGCGCAGATGGCGCTCCTGGCGAAGAACGTGGTCGGCGCGTCGGGGCCGCCGTACGAGTTCAACGGGCTCGTCGACAACATGAACTTCACGTTCGAGCACGTGAACGACTACGGCTACGCGACCTTCGAGGTCTTCATGACCCAGGGGGTCACCGCGCCGATCTGGGTCATCGACACGTACCAGGGCTACGACTCCGGCGGGTACAACAACTACATCTTCGCCGACTACGGCTCGACGGTCGAAGGTGGCCTGCTCGCTCCGGCGCCGGCGATCTACGACGACCCGTTCTGGACGTCGGACATCAACCTGTTTGACGGCGCCCACGACCTCGTCGCCGACCAGGTCATCGCCGGGGACATCTACAACACCCAGGTCGTTCTCTGGCACGATACCGATGCGACGGTCGAGGACGTGGACGCGGAGCTCTACACCTCGGGGGTCTGGGTCGGGGATTCCGTCGGAACGCAGGTGTCGAATGTCGAGTCGATCATCGACTCCGACGGCGTCACCGACATGGGCTCGTTCTCCACGACCGTGACCGATGTGTACGCGAACGCCTCGACCGGGGTGGAAGCGCTGAGCAGCACCGACGGCTCGTACTCGTGGCTCTTCGCGACCAACGGGGCGATCGCGTTCACCGCGGGCATCGACTACGGGGCCGAGGCCGACTACGACTCCTACTACTACCTCCCCGGAACGACCGGGGCCGTGGTCGACAACGTCATCGCAGCGGACGACTCGCTCGGGGTGAACTTCTCGCTCTCTCACTCGTCGACGGTCATCGGGGTGACCGCCCTCGAGGACTCGGCGGGGGTGCAGCTCGACGTGTCGCACGGTGCGACGGTCGCGGGAGTGACCGCCCAGTACGATTCCGAGGCGGTCTACCTCCACGCGGTGAAGAACGTCCACGTCGAGCAGGTCAGCGCGATCGGGGACTCCTACGGGGTCGTGGTCTGGGTCTCCGACCACGTCATCGTCCGGTACGTGCTGGCCGATGACTACTCGGTCGGTGTCTACGTGTACGACTCCACGAACGTGGCGATCTCCCACGTGAAGGCGTACGACCACTCGGTCGGCGTCATCATCGTGCCCTGATCGGACCCCGAGCGAGCGCGACGGCCCAACCTCTTCCCCGCGCCCCGACCGAGGGCCCCCGCTGGCCCGGAACGACGACCCGACCGCGCGCCCGTCAAGTCTAAGTCGGCGGACGCGAGCCTCCGGGTCGATGGTCCGGGATGCGCGCGCGGGGGCCCCGCTGGTCATCCTGGGGGCCGGGTATGCGGGCCTCTCCGTCGCGGAGGAGGTGCGGCGGCGCTCCCGTGGCGCGATCCCCGTCACGCTCGTCGACCGGCACCCCGTCCACGTGCTCCGGACCGAGCTCTACCAGCTCGGGGAGATCGCGAGCGCCGGGGGAGATCTCGCCCGGTGGCTCGTGCCGCTCGCGAAGGTCTTCGATCGATCGTCCGTCACCGTTCGGGAGGGCACCGTCGACGCGATCGACCTTGCGGGAGGGTCCGTTCGCGTCGACGGGACCTCGCTCCCGTTCGGCGACCTCGCGATCTGCCTGGGGAACGTCGCCTCGTACTACGGGGTGCCGGGGGCCGCCGAGAACACGAGCTCGGTCTACCGGCTCTCGGCCGCCCAGCGCACCGCAGCCGCTGTGCGCGAGATCGAGCGCGCTTCCCCCGGTCTCCCGGGCGAGCAGCGGCCGCGCATCGTGGTCGTCGGGGGCGGCTCGACCGGAACGGAACTGGCCGCGGAGATCGCGACGACCGACTGGGCGTCGATCCTCGGGCAGCCGGTGCGTCCCCCCGACGTGTTCCTCCTGACCGGATCGCTCCCGTTCCTTGCCGGCTTTCCTGAGCGGGTGATCGATCTTGCGCGCCAGGCGTTGCGCCGGGCCGGTGTGACGATCATCCCCGCGCTGAACGTCGAGCGGGTCGAGCCCCATCGCGTCCATCTGACCGACGGGACCGTACTCGCCTGCGACCTCGCGATCTGGTGCGCCGGGCTCGAGGCGCCGGGCCTCGTGCGGGGGCTCGCGGTGCCGCACGGGCGGGGCGGGCGGATCTCGGTCGGGCCGACCCTCGAGGTTCCCGGCCCTCCCGGCATCTTCGCGGTGGGCGACGTGATCGAGCTCCGGGACCCCGAGACCGGCGTGCTGGTGCCCTCGACGGCCCAGGCCGCGATGTCCGAAGCCCGAACGGCGGCCCGCAACGTGGTGGCCCGTCGCGCGGGCCGCCCCCTCGAGCCGTACCGCTATCGCGAGCACGGGATCCTCGTGGCCCTCGGGGTCCGCCGGGCCGCGGGTCGCGTGGGACCCCTCACCCTGTGGGGGAACCCCGCTCGGTTCCTGAAGCGGGTGGTCGAGCGCGAGTACGCGCGCTCGGCCGGCCGAGGGGAGCCGTCCCGTCTGCTCTGAGCGCCCGCCGACCCTCCGGCGAGATGGGAGCTTCCGCGGGGTGAAACCCGGCCCGAAAGCTCCCCGGATGACCCCGGGAAGAACTATCTGCCCCCACCCCCCTAGCACGGGCTGCACGGGTCCCCCGGGTGAAGGATGGCAGGCGTGCATAACCGGAAGGTGGCCGGCGAGTCCACCGCCGAGGATCCTCGGTTCCTTCCGCTGGAAGTGGGCGCCCCGACCCCGGACGCGAAGTGCGTCGAGGCGTCGCTTCCTTCGCTCGTGGATGAGACGACCCCGACCAACCGTTTCTTCGTCCGGAGCCACTTCGCGGTCCCCCGACTCACGGAGGAGGACTGGCGTCTCTCGATCGAAGGGAACCTCGAGCACCCGACGGTCCTCACCTACGCGGACCTGCAAGCGCTGCCGCATCGCGACCTCGTGTCCACGCTCGAGTGCGCCGGCAACAGCCGCTCGACCGTTCGTCCCAAGCCGGAAGGGGTCCTCTGGGGCCACGGAGCCGTGAGCACGGGCCGCTGGCGCGGCGTCCCCCTCTGGATGGTCCTCGACCGGGCCGGCCTCAAGCCCTCGACCGTCGAGGTGGCCCTGCAGGGGGCCGACCAGGGCACGGAGCCCGGGATCGAAGGGGCGCTCCACTACGAGATGAGCATCGACGTCGCGAAGGCCCTCCACCCCGACACGCTGCTCGTCGATCACATGAACGGCGAACGGTTGACCCCGCACCACGGATTCCCGGTCCGGGTCATCGTCCCGGGCTACTACGGGATGGCCTCCGTCAAATGGCTCGTGCGGGTCGAGGCCCGGGACCAGCCGTTCCGGGGGTACTTCCGCGACCGGGCCTACACGTACATCCGGGAGGGGCAGCGGGCCGAGGAGCCGCGCAAGCCCGCCTCGGTGGTCCGGGTGAAGTCGCTCATCACCTGGCCCCGCCAGGGGCAGGTGCTCGCTACCGGCCCCCACGTGATCCGCGGGGCCGCCTGGTCCGGGGAGAGCCCGATCGTCCGTGTCGAGGTCAGCGTCTCGCCGGCCCAAGGGGGCGGCGAGATCTGGCGCCCCGCCCGGCTCCGGCCCGGGTCCACCCGGCACGCTTGGACCCACTGGGAGCTGATGTGCGAGATCCCCGAATCCGGCTTCTACATCATCCGTGCGCGCGCGACGGACGAGAACGGCAACTGCCAGCCGGTGGAAGCCGAGTGGAACTTCCGGGGTCTCGGCAACAACTCGATCCACTGCGTCCCCGTCGAGGTGCGCGCGAGCGGACCTCCCGACATCGAGTGAGCGGCCGGCGGCCGCCGACGCGCGAGAGGTTATCCCCCGCGGCCGTCGTCCGCGTCCGGCATGGGCGAGACCGGCTCGCTGCTCACGAAGCTCGAGTGTCGCGCGTGCTGCTCGCAGATCGACGCGACGCGGCTCGTCGGAACCTGCCCCACCTGCGGGCACACGCTGTTCGCGGTCTACGATCTCGCTCGACTCGACTGGCAACGGTGGAAGGACGCACGGTCCGGTCGGGACCGGTCCCTCTGGAGATATCGGGAGCTACTGCCGGTGGGCCGCACCGAGGCGATCGTCTCGCTTGGTGAAGGAGGTTCGCCGATCGTTTCGATGGGGCCGGTGCCCGAGGCGCCTGGTCTCGAGGTGGCCCTGAAGGACGACGGCGGACTTCCCACGGGCTCGTTCAAGGCCCGCGGGATGGCGGTCGCCGTCTCCCGGGCCCGGGAGCTCGGCGCCTCCGCCCTCTTCGTTCCCAGCGCGGGGAACGCGGGCGTCGCCCTGGCGGCGTACTCCGCGCGGGCGGGCCTGCCGGCCCGCATCTACCTGCCGGAGCGCACGCCGACGGGCCTGCGCGCGGCGTGCGCCCAGTACGGGGCCGAGGTCACCGGAGTTCCCGGGACGATCCGCGAGGCGGGAGAGGCGGCCCGCCGGGCCGAGGCCGGACGCGGATCGTTCGACGTCTCGACGCTCCGGGAACCCTACCGGGTCGAAGGCAAGAAGACGATGGGCCTCGAGATCTTCGAGCAGACCTACCCCGAATCTTTCCCCGACGCAATCGTCTATCCGACCGGCGGCGGAACCGGCCTCGTCGGCATGTCGAAGGCGTTCGCCGAGCTGGCCGCGATCGGGGCCCTGGACCGGACCCCGCGGCTCTACTCCGTCCAGCCGGCCGGGTGCGCTCCGGTCGTCCGGGCGCTCGCGGAGGGCGCCGCACGGGTCGCCCCGTGGCCGGATCCGTCGACCGTCGCGCCCGGTCTCCTGGTCCCCGCGCCCTTCGCCTCCGAGCGGGTGCTCGAGGCCGTGCGGACCAGCCGGGGCGGCGGGGTCACCGTGACCGACGAAGAGATCGTGGGGGCGATGCGAGCGCTCGCCCGCCGCCACGGGATCTCGGCCGCGCCCGAGGGCGCCGCCACGTACGCGGCCCTCCCGCACCTCGTGCAGCAGGGCGCGATCCGGGACGGGGAGCGCGTCCTGCTCTACAATACCGGTACCGGTCTCGGGTTCTCCCCGGACGACCTCGAGCGCTCGATCCGGGGATGACCGACGCCGGGCCCGATCGACTCGGGCTACTTGCGTAGGAGCCTGAACGCGATGTCCCAGTTATCGAGCGCGAGCCCGGATTTCACCCACAGGATGCAGAGGGCTTCGAGCTCGCGAGCGCCCTCGATCCCCCCGACGTCGATCACCGACGGCCATCCGAACTGAGCCAGGATCCGACCCACGGTCTCCTTCGCGGCCGCATCGTTGCCGCAGATGTACATGTCCGGAGGACCGCCGGGGAACGTCGGGTGGTACATGTGGGGGTGCCCGATGATGTTGAACGCCTTGACGACTCGCGCGGTCGGAAGAAGCGCCTGGATCGCTTCGCCGTTCGAGCCCGATGGGTTCGGCGCGAGCCGCGGGGGGCCCCCGGGCACGACGTCGAGCGGGTTGGTCACATCGAGGACGACCTTGCCATCGAACCGGGAGATCCCGGCGGCGCGGATCGCCTCCGCGGCCGCCACTCCCCGGGTCGCCACGACGACGACCTCGCCGTACGACGCGGCGTCGGCGAACGAGCCGATCGATCCCTTGGGGCCGGCGTGCACGAGCCACTCCGCGAGCTCGGGGCGATCCGGGTGTCCCGTCCCGAGCTGGACCTCGTGGCCGGAGGCGATGAACCCCGTCCCCAGGGTGCGGGCGACGTCGCCGCTCCCCAGGATGCCGACCTTCATCGGACGAATCGGGGCCGGCAAGGACCCCCGGCAGATGAGCCTAGTGCCCTCGACCTATTCGGGGGCGTCCCCGGGATCGGTCGACCGACTCCGAAGGAACGCCACGGTCTTCGATCGGTGACACTCGCGGCAGACCGTCTGCAAGTTCGAGTACTCGAGGGCCGCGCCGCCCCGAGCGATCTCGACGATGTGGTCCACGTCGAGCTCTCGCGCGCGTCGTCGCCGCCCGCATATCCGGCACGTGTATCGGTCCCGCAGCATCGTGTACGACCGGGCCGAGTCCCAAAAGTAGTGGCCGTGGAACTTCCACCGACACCGGCGCGAGCAGTACGGCGTTCGGTGCGAGGCGAGCGCGAGACCGCACTCGACGCATCGGCCCGCCTGTCGGGCCTCCCGGCGACGCCGGGCGCCGTCGGCGAACCAGGCGCTGGAAAGGGCAAGGATCCGGCCGTTCGGGGCGATCTGGACGGACGGCGAGGACCGAGCGACCACGCGGGCGGGGCTCGTGGTGGCGGTTCTTGAGCGTTCGGCCGCAGTCGCAGTCGGTGAGCTCGCGGTCGATCCCGCTCGCCCGGTCGACCGCTATCGCCCGCGCGAGGCAGGCGCAGGCTCGTAAGGCAGCCGGCGCTACCGGGGGTATGCGTTTCCCGCTCGGGGACTGGATCGATGACCATGCGGACTGTCGGTACCATCTCGGTTCGAGCGGAATGGCCGGTTCGATCCGCCACCCGCGGCCGACGGCCGCCGAAGTCGGGCGGGCCCGCGAGATCGATCTTCGAGACCGGCTCGCCGGGATGCTTCGGGTCGATGCCCGTCGCGTCTTCCTCGCCGCCGGCGCGACGTCGGCGAATGCGACGGTCCTCCACTTCCTCGCGCGTCGCGCCCGGACCTCGGAACGGCGATGTCGGGTGAAATTCCCGGAATACCCGCCGCTCTACGGCACCGCGGCCTATCTCGGCCTCCCCCCGACGGACGGGGACGGACGGGCGGCCGTCGCGCTCGTCTCGCAGCCCCGCAATCCGGAGGGCCGACGGTGGTCGTGGAGCGAACTCGAGGACTGGGCCGAGACGGCGCGACACCTCGTGATCGACGAGACGTTCCGCGAGTTCTCCGGGAGAGCGTCGCTCGCCAGCCGCGGCCGGGCGCGGACGTGGATCACCGGATCGTTCACGAAGTTCTTCGGCGCCGACGACCTACGGGTCGGGTACGCGGTCGTGCCCGAGACCGAGATCGAGGAGTTCGAGCGCTACGTCGGGCTCGTCACCGACTCCCTGCCGAAGTACTCGATCGCCGGGGCCCTCGCATGTCTCGATGCGTTGCCTCGCCTGCGAGCGGAGGTCCGCCAGATCACCGATCGCAACATCGCCGTGCTGCGGGCTCGCCTGCCCGCGCCGGCACTCGCTGCTCCGCTGTACTTCGATCGCGTGGACGGCGTCCCCGGCGACGAGGTGGCCCGTCGCGGCCTCGCGGCCTCGGTCCTCGTGTGCCCGGGATCGCTCTTCGGCGACCCTTCCGGGGTTCGGGTCTGTCTCACGCGCCGGAGTTTCCCGCGGGACTTCGCGGCCTACCTGGGCGTCCGAGAGCGTCTCCTCGATCGTCCGATCAGACGGAACCGGGCGGCCGACCGCTCGATCCGGGCTCGACCGCCCCGCGGGGCCAGCGGCCGAGCGCGAGCCGCGCCCGCGTGACCCGGGGCGCCGAGGCGCTCGGGTCCGGTCGGGGCTCGCCGGTCTGCTCCTTGAGGAACGTCTCGGCGAAGCGAAGGGCCTGCTGGGGGTTCGATTCGTGCACGAGAAGGAACCCCCGCGCGAGTTCCGTCAGGACCGCGCGGGCGGGGACGAGGGCACGGATCTGGTCCTCCTCCGAGACCCGTTCCTCTACCGGAGGATCCTCCGCGGCCATCGGCGGACGCCCAGCCCTTGAATTCGAGATAAAGGCAGATGCTGGAGAGGACGGAGTCCGCGCCGGGACGGCGCTCAACGCTTTTACGGACGCGCCGGCCTTCAGCGCCCCGGTGATCTCATGAGCGAAACCGCTCCGGCGAGCCCCGCTCCGTCCGCCTCCGACACGAATCGTTCCTCCCGCCGTGGCGTGATCCTGCGCACCCCGATTCCCGGTCCGAACGCGCAGAAGGTCGTCGAGCGGGACCGCCAGTACATCATGACGAGCACGAAGACCTCGCCCGTGGTGGCCGCGTCGGGGAGTGGGGTCTGGATCACCGACGTCGACGGCAACCGGCTCCTCGATTTCGCATCCGGCGTCGCCGTGCAGGCGGTCGGCTACTCGCACCCGGACGTCGTACGGGCAATCCGGGACCAGGCCGGGCGGCTCACACATTTCGCCGGGACGGACTTCTACTACGAGAACCAGGTGCGCCTCGCGGAGCGGCTCGTCCAGATCTCACCCGGCGACTTCTCGAAGAAGGTCTTCTTCACGAACAGCGGGACCGAGAGCGCAGAAGCGGCGCTGAAGATCCTCCGGTGGAACCGGCAGCGTCCCCTGTTCCTGGGCCTCCTCGGCGCGTTCCACGGTCGGACGATGGGGGCGCTGACGATGACCGCCTCGAAGCCGGTCCACCGGGCCCGGTACGCTCCCTTCGTCGGCGGGGGGACGCACATCCCGGCGCCCTACTGCTACCGGTGCCCGTACAAGCTCGAGTACCCGAGCTGCGATCTGTACTGCGCGAAGATCCTCGAGGAGCTCTACTTCCAGACGGCCATTCCCCCGGACGATGTCGCCGCGTTCATCGGCGAACCGGTGATGGGCGAGGGCGGGTACGTCGTGCCCCCGCCCGGGTGGTATCGGGCGCTCAAGACCATCCTCGACGCGCATCAGATCCCGCTGATCGATGACGAGGTCCAGGCCGGGATGGGGCGGACCGGTCGGTGGTTCGCGATCGAACACCACGGGGTGGTGCCCGACGTGATCACTCTGGCGAAGGCGCTCGGCGGGGGACTGCCGATGGGCGCGGTCATCTTCCCGGCGAAGTTCGACTACACCGTCCAGGGCTCCCACTCGAACACGTTCGGTGGCAACCTCCTCGCGGCCGCCGCGTCGCTCGCAACGCTCGACGTGATCGAGAAGGAACATCTCCTCGACAACGCGCGCGTCCAGGGGGACTACCTCCTGTCGCGACTGCGCGAGCTCGCACAAGAGCATCCCGAGATCGGCGACGTTCGGGGCATCGGGCTCCTCACCGCGACCGAGTTCGTGAAGGATCGCACGACCAAGGAGCCGGCGCCGCAGTTCCGGGACCGGGTCATCGAGGAGGCGTACCGGCGGGGGCTGATCCTTCTCGGATGCGGGCGCTCCTCGATCCGATACGTCCCGCCGCTCATCATCCAGCGGCCGGAGATCGACGAGGCGATCGAGATCCTGGACGCCGCCCTTCGGGCCGCGCGCACGCGGGGATGAAGTTCGGTCGGCTCGGCGCCGCCGGTTCGATCGAGCTCGTCGAACAACCGGCGCCGGTCGCGGGACCGGGCGAGGTGACGGTCTCGCTCGCCGCCTGCGGCGTGTGCGGGACGGACCTCGAGAAGGCCCGAGGGAATTACCGGACGGCGGGGATCCTCGGCCACGAGCCGGTCGGTCGGATCGCGTCCCGGGGCCCCGGGGTCGTCGGTCTCGACGTCGGCGACCGCGTGTTCGTCCACCACCACGTGCCGTGCTACGCGTGCGACGTCTGCGCGCGCGGCGACTTCACGTTCTGCCCGTCGTACTCGAAGACCAATCTCGATCCCGGCGGCTTTGCCGAGACCTTCCGGGTCCCGAAGGAGAACGTGGAGCGCCGCGCGGTGCTTCCGCTCGCGCCGAACGTCGACTGGGATTCGGGGGCGCTGCTCGAGCCCGCCGGTTGCGCGCTCACCGCGATCCGCCGGGTCGGCCTCCCCGAACGGGCCTCGGTCTTCGTGCTGGGCCTCGGGCCGGTGGGCTTGCTCTACGCGCGGCTTGTCCGCGCCTTGGGGGCCGGCTGGGTCGGGGGTTCCGAGGTATCGGCCCGGCGCCGGGCGGCGGCCGAACGCGGCGGGATGCCGATCACCGTCGATCCGCGAGAGGAGGGCGCGGTCCGGCGCGCCGTCGACACGGCCACGGACGGTCGGGGGGTCGATCTCGCGGTCGTCGCGACCGGTTCCCCCGCGGTCGCGCGGACCGCGACCGAGATCGTCCGGCGCGGCGGAACGGTGAACCTCTTCGGGTTGCCCGAGGCCGGCAGCCGCCTCGACGCGGATCTCCAGACCCTGTACCTCCGCGGGGTCCGCGTCATCCCGACGTACGCGACCACGGAGTCCGACCTCGCGGAGGTCCACCGGCGAGTCGCCGACGGATCGCTCGTGATCTCCGATCTCGTCTCCGACCGGATCCCGCTCGAGCGGATCGCGGAGGCGTTCGAGCTCGCCGGACGACCGGACGCGTCGGTGAAGGTCGTCGTGACCGGTCCCTCGGCGTGAGCCGGTCCGTCAGGCCTCGCCGCCCTCTCCGATGACCTGGGCCGTCACGCGGTGACCCGAGTGTACCACCGACCGGGGCCCGAGCAAGCTCGAGGCGACCACCGCGCCCTCCTCGATCCGCGCGCCGTCCATCACGATCGAGTTCTCCACGTGGGCGCCGCGACCGACCGTGACCCCGGCGCCGAGCGTGACGTACGGGCCGAACGAGGCCCCGCGGGCCTCCACGCCTTCCCCGGCGGCGACCGGCCCGCTCCCGAGCGCTCCCGGGGGGAGGCCGGGCCGCTCGGCCCGGTGGTCGTCGAACAGGAGGCGCTGCGATCGCAGGATCCGATCGGGGGATCCCGCGTCGTCCCAGTAACTGGTGAGCTTGAACGCGTAGATCCCGCTCTCGAGGAGATCCGGCACGATCTCCGTCTCGAAGCTCACGGGCCGACCCGGCGGGATCCGGTCGAGCACCGAGCGCGCCCACACTCCGACGCCCGCATTGATCCAATGCGACGGGGCGTCCGCCGGGGCGGGTTTCTCCACGAACCGAACGATGCGGTCGTCGGGACCGAGCGCCGCGACGCCGTACGGCCGCGTGTCGTCCACCTCGGCGAGCGTCATGACCCCGACGCCGCCCCGACGGCGGAAAAGGTCCGTGACCGCGTCGAGGTCCACGCGGGCGATGACGTCCGAGTTCAGGAGGAAGAACGGATCGGACATGCCGTCGGCCGCGTTCCTCATCCCGCCGCCGGTGAGGAGCGGCTCGGCCTCTGGGACGGTCCGGACCGGCCAGCGCACCGGATGGGCCCGGACGAACGCGTCGATCATCTCGGACTTGTAGCCGGTCGCGAGCACGACCTCCTCGACGGCGGGGGGGAGGAGATCGAGCACGTGGTAGAGCATCGGCTTGCCGGCCAGCGGGATCAGCTGTTTCGGGACCGTGTACGTGACCGGTCGCAGCCGGGTCCCGAACCCGCCGATCAGGACGAGCGCTTTCATGCGCTACCGAGAGGGGGAGCTCCATATCGCTCTTCGGTCGGCGGCGTGGGTCCGGACCGAGGTTGCACCCCCAACTCCTATCAACCCGGGCGACCTCGAACGGACATGGCCGTTCATTCGATCCTGGTCGCCTTCGACGGAACCCCGCCCGCTCGGCACGCGCTCGACCAAGCCGCGGAGATCGCTCGCCAGGCTCGGGGTCAGCTCACGCTGATCTGCGTGATCCCTCCATCGGTGGGGGCGTACGGCTTTGAGATACCGGCCGGGGCGTCGACCGCGGATGCGCTCGAATCCGCGAAGAAGATGTTGGCCGAAACCAAAGCCGATCTCGAGAAGAAGGGTACGGCGAAGGTGGAGACGGTCCTGCTGGAAGGCAACCCGGTCGATCGCATCGTGGAGTACGCGGACCAGCACGCTCCGGATCTGATCGTCGTGGGGTCGCGGGGCCTTTCCGAGGCCGGGCGGTTCTTCCTGGGGAGCGTATCCGACGGAATTCTCCACCACGCCCAGGGTTCGATCCTCGTCGTCAAGTCGCCTTCTTCGGTGGCCGCGACGCGTTCCCGCAAGTAACCCGCCCTTCCCGTGCGCGCGTCCGCGCGTCGATCCTCGGAGCGGCCCGCGCACGGTTCTTCGACCCGCTCCGTCGCCGCACGCCCTCGCTCCACCGGCGACCGAGTCACTCGCCCCGCCGCTCCCGTCAAGCGCACCCCGGGGGGACCGTCGGGGTCAAAATTGGATATACCTAATTATTAGGTGTATGCTTATATTGTCCTGGGAGCTCGAGGGAATCATGGAAACGCTGCAACGCCTGACCCGTCGGCAACTGGACACGCTCCGCGCCATCCGGAGCCAGGAGACGCCGGACCGTGGTGCGTCGCTCAAGCTCATCGCCGCCTCGCTCCGGCTGACCCCTCCGTCCGCGCTCGGCCACCTCACGCCGCTCGAGCAGCTCGGATTGGTCGAGCGGTACCGGGGCAAGAGCCGGCTCACTGGGAAGGGCCGGAGCACGCTCGTCGAGTACCAACGTCACCACCGCGTGGTCGAGACCCTCTTCGGCAACCTGGGCCTCGCTCCGAAGGACGTCTGCGCGGCGGCGCGGGAGATCGACCTCGCGATCTCGCATCGGACCGTCGAGGAGGTCTGTCGCGCCCAGCGACACCCCACGTCTTGCCCGCACGGTGCCCCGATCGCTCCCTGCCGCGCACCGGCGGGGCGGACGGCCTCGGCCGCTTAGCCACGTTGTGGGGGTCGCGCCATGCGAAAGAGCACGAAGATCGCGATCGCTGTCATCGTGATTGCAGGGCTGGTCGGTTCGGGGGTGTACGCCGGCTACTACTATTCGAACGCCTCGAACCCGTGCCCCGCCACCACCTCGTCGACCACGTCGGAGGCGATCGCCGGGCTCGGATCGGCTCGGTCCACGCCGGGCGATGGGTCGCTCTCGAGGCCGCCGACGCTGGCCGCCCCCGTCTCGAACTCCAGTGCCACCGGAGGGGGGCCCGCCGCCCCTTCGGGGCCCGCCGCCGCCGAGGTCATCCCCGTCGTGGCCGCCGAGAACTTCTGGGGGAGCCTCGTCGCCCAAATCGGCGGGGCCCACGTGAACGTGACGAGCATCATCACCGATCCCAACACCGATCCTCACGAGTATCAGTCGAACGACAGCGACGCCATCGCGATCAAGAACGCGCAGTACGTGATCCTCAACAACGTCGGCTACGACACTTGGGCGACGCAGTTGATCGCCGCCGATGGGGACACCAACCAGACCGTCCTCAACATCGGCAACATGCTCGGGGTGTACGTCACCGGGGGGATCGTTACCGGAAACCCCCACCTGTGGTACAATCCCACCTACGTCAATCGCACCGTCGCCTGGATGTACCACAACCTGACCACGATCGCGCCGGCGCTCACCGGCTACTTCACCGAGCAGTACGACAACCTGACGGCCTCGCTGACGGCGCTCTACGATCACGTCGGGCAGATCCGGGCCGAGTTCGCGGGGACCGAGGTGGCATCCACCGAGAGCATCTTCGTCTACCTCGCGAACGCGACCGGGCTCGATCTGGTCTCGCCCCCGGCGTTCATGGAGGCCGTGGCCGAGGGGAACGATCCTCCGGACTCGAGCGTTGTCACGTTCCAGTGCCAGCTGGAGAGTGGCCAGGTCAAGGTGCTCGTGTTCAACGCGCAGACGGTGACCCCGCTCACGACCTCGATGAAGGAGATCGCGCAGGCGCACAACGTCAGCGTCATCAGCGTGACGGAGACGATCGTGCCGCCCAACGTGAGCTTCGAAGCGTGGATGCAGGGGGAGCTCAACTCGCTCTACGTGGCCCTCGATGCGGCGCAGCTCGGAGAGTGAGACGGGATCCCCCGGGATCGGAACGAGGCTCGCCGTGCCGGACGATGTCGCCTTCGCGCGTCACCTCGAGGTGGGCTACCCGGGCCGGACGGTCTGGACCGACGCGAACTTCCGCATCCGGCGCGGGGAGTTCGTCGCGGTCATCGGGCCGAACGGAGCCGGCAAGACGACGCTCTTCCGCTTGCTCCTCGGGATGATCCGCTCGACCGACGGGGAGCTCCGGGTCTTCGGCGGCCCGCCCCGACGCGGGAATCCGAAGATCGGCTACGTGCCGCAGACCCACCTGGTCGACCGCGACACGAACGTCGAGGCCGTGCAACTCGTCCGGCTCGGTTTCGCGGGCAACCGGTGGCTCCCGAACCTGACGCCGAGCCAGTTCCGCGCGGAGCGCGCGGCCACCGAGGAAGCTCTGACGTCGGTCGGCGCGCTCGAGATCGCCCGGAAGCCGCTCGGCGCGCTCTCGGGCGGGGAACTGCAGCGGATCTTCCTCGCCGAAGCGCTCGCGCCCGGCCCCGAACTTCTGCTGCTCGACGAGCCGCTCGCGAACCTCGATCTTCGACGGGCCCGGGAGCTCGTCGACCTCGTCCACCGGCTCGTGCGGTCGCGGAACGTCGCGACCCTCCTGGTCGCGCACGACATCAATCCGCTCATCCGCCACCTCGACAAGGTGATCTACATCGCCAACGGCCACGTCGCGACCGGTCTTCCCCAGGACGTGCTGACCACCGAGAGCCTCACCGAGCTCTACGGGGTCCCGGTCGAGGTCCTGCGGGATTCCCGCGGCAACCTCGTGATCGTCGGAGGTGACGACGTCCACCCGGACCCGGGCGCATGAGCGACTGGAGCTGGGTCTGGTGGAACTGGAACCTGGTCGGCGACCTCCGGGAGATGCTCCAGTACGAGTTCATCCGGAACTTGTTCGCGGCCGGAACGATCATCGCCGTCCTGGGCGGAGTGGTCAGCTACCTCGTCGTCCTCCGGCGCTCGTCGTTCGCCTCGCACGCCCTCGGCCACATCGGCTTCAGCGGGGCCGCGGGCGCGGTGGTCTTCGCGGTGAACCCGTTCTACGGCTTGCTCCTCGCCACGACCGTCTCGGGTGGAGGGATCGCCGTGCTGGGTAAGCGCGCGGCCCAGCGCGACGTCGAGATCGGGACGATCCTCGCGTTCATGCTCGGCCTCGGGCTGCTGTTCCTCGCGTTCTATCAGGGCTACGCGAGCGAGGCGTACTCGATCCTCTTCGGGCAGGTCGTGGGGATCGACAACGCGCAGGTCGTGCTGACGTTCGAGACGGCGATTCCCGTACTGATCGTGCTCGGGCTCGTCTACCGCCAGCTGTTGTTCGCCTCGCTCGACGAGGAGGTCGCGGAGGCGAAGGGCATGCACACGATGCTGCTCGGCCTCATCTTCATGCTCGCCCTCGCGGTCGCGATCTCGATCGCCGTCACGGTGATCGGAGTGCTCCTGATCTTCGCGCTCACGGTCACGCCGGCCGCCGTCGCGGTGCGCCTCGCGAAGCGTCCGCTCTACGCGGTGGTGCTCTCCGTCCTCGTCGCGCTGTTCGCCACGTGGGCGGGGATCTTCATCGGCTTCTACGAGATCGAACCGACGAGCTTCTTCATCGTCACGATCGTGTTCGCGATCTACGTTATCGTCCGGGCGTTACCGCCCCTCTCCCGTCTGCGGGTCCGGCTCGCGGCCGCGCGGGGCTCGGGGTCCCGCGCCCGGCTCCCGTCGGGGGTCCCGGTCCGGGCGGATCGGCCCGACGACTCGCCTCATCCGCCGGCCGATTCCGAGACCGGCTGATCCGCTCCCCCGGAGAATCTCAGAGAGGGGACGGTCGGCGGCCGTGCTCGCGGCCCGCCGGCCGGTCACCGCGACCGGCGCGCTTCGCCCGGACGTCAGGATGAAGTACTGACGAGCGGGTGAGCGGCCGTGGCCTCGCGTCGGGTGGCATCGCTGCTGATCGCGGCGGGGATGGTCCTCAGCGCACTGGCGGCCGTCGGGGGGGCCGCGGCGACGGCGACCCCGAGCGGCTCCTCGCTCGGCCCTTCAACGGCGTCCGCTGGGGTCCCGCCCGCCCCAGTGGCTCCCACCGCGGCGCCGGCGGCCGAGACCCCGACGAGCCCTCCGACCGTTGGGTCCACTCCGCCCGCGTTCTGCGCGTCGGTGAAGACCGCGGCCAACGATCCGGCGTACGCGTCCTTCCTTCAGCACCTCGCCGCGACCGCACGGGGGGCGACGGCGGCGGGTCTGCCGTCCACGGACCTGCATCTTCCGTACGCCGGCTCGATCCCCGACCAGACCGTGGAGGGGGTGGCGATGTCGGGTAGCCAGCTGAGCGCGGAATGCGACCGAGATCAGCCGACGACGTCGCAGACCAACCCGACCGGGGTGTCCTACGACGGACAGATCGACACGACGACGCTCCAGGACGTCACGCTCGACTCGAACAGCGTTGCCGGCATCCTGAACGTCGAGTCCCCGAGCAAGAACTTCTATCCGGGGAGCGGCACCCCGACGGTATGGGGTGCCCAGGAGAACGTCGTGCTCCCGAATGTGACGATCCTCGGCTCGAAGTGCCCGAGCGACCCGTGCGCCGCGAGCGGAGTCGGGAACTATGCGTTCTGGGTCCAGAACACGTTCTCCTACGATTCCCACAACGACTCGCTCTATTTCGTGGACGACACCTGGAACTTCACGAGCTACACGTCCGAGATGTTCAACTCCTCGCTCGTCCGCTGGTCCCCCAACGGCGGGAACTACACGGGGGTCTGGGTCGCGTTCTCCCGGTACTACTACGTGCCCGCGCCGTTCACGGTCACGATGTACGTCAACACCTCGGTCGACGCGGCCGGGGACCAGATCCTCTGGTACAACTACTCGATCGCGACGCCGACCGAGTTCATCGGGGACGGGAACTACGACTACCTCGTCTTCGCGTCGCAGGCCCCGGGCCACGACCCGACCAAGCTCCACCCCCCCGATTTCGAGGCGAGCGCGACCCTCACCCACATCGTGACCGAGGGCTACGAGTTCGACGCGTTCATCGGCGCCGATGACGGGTCGAATCAGCTCATGCTCGGCGCCCACGCGACGATGCAGGTGCAGTACTGCGTCGAGCAGCCGTACTGTTCGCCGACCCGCTTCGCCTACGCGAACGTCCCGGCGGCGGTGAACTACGGGAGCCAGACGGGCGAGCAGGCGATCGGGATCGCGGTCAACTATGTCGGCACCACCGCATACCTCACCGGGGGGCCGCTCATCAATCACGGCCTGTGGAACTTCACGTCCGCGACCGGGGTCGTCCCGGGCTCGACGCGCGTCGTCAATGCGATCAACGTGACCGGGGATCCCGAGGGAGCGCTGCCCGCGGCGCCGTACGTGTTCGTCTTCCTCGAGGACCAGGCGTTCGCCGGGCAGGGATTCCAGTGGGCGCCCGACGTACCGGCGTGGAATCTCATGCCGGGGACGTACCGCTACGAGCTCATGCTCGCGGACTACGCCCCGGTGAACGGCACGCTCGTCGTCGGCAGCCGGACCACGACGCTGGCCGCGACGCTCACGTTCGATCCCAAGGTCGGGGTCTACACGCCGCTCTGGGCGTTCGGCAATGCCGAGCTCGCCGGGATCTCCTCGTCGGGCAACGGGTCCCTCTCGAACCAGTACGTGCCCTTCAACAACCCGACGACCGGCTACTTCGGCTTCCACGCCGGCGAGCTCAGCGCGAACTTCCTCAGCGCCAACGACTACGACTACCCGTCGTTCCCGGGGGTCCTGCTGTATGGGACGAACGCCTACGTCGACCTCACGGACCTCCCCTCGTTCTCGGCCGGGAAGTCCGGCGGTACGAGCTACTACCTCGGGATCGAATTCTACCGGACGGCCCACGTGACGCTCGCGGACGATGCGAACGTCGAAGGCTGGCCCGCTTGGTCGGAGATCTCCTTCTACATCTCCGTGCCGGCCTCGCAGAATCCGGTCCCCGAGGCCGCGGTCTTCGTCTGGAACTCGACGCGCGATCTCCTCCTCTCGAACACCTTCGTCAGCACGGCCCCGATCGACGGGTCCGTCGCGGTCGATGGCCTCGTGCTCTACGGGGGGACGAAGAACGTCGTGTGGGGGAACACGTTCGAGGATCCCCACGGGGCGAAGCTCAAGGTTGACGGAGCGTACGCCGGGCTCGGTCTCGGCGAGGGCGGCGACCTGATCTACAACAACAACTTCAGCGTCGATAACCCCGTCGTCTACCTGCCGTACAACTGGGTCAACACCGCCGATTGCCTGCCGCAGACCCTCGGGCCGTGCCTCAACGACGCCGAGGGGAACGCCTGGTACTACAACGATGCGGCCAACGTCGTCGGGAGCTCCTGGAACGTCACGCCGCAGCCCGCAGCGAACGTCGTGCACACCGTCAACGGATTTCCGCTCGCGGGCAACGTCCTCGGCACCTCCGTGGGCACGCAGGGCGGGAACTACTACTGGAACTACGGCACCAGCCCGAACAATCGCTCGACCGTCCCGTACGTTTCCCGGTTCTTCTACTCCGACTGGTCGAACATCTTCCCGCTCGGCTGCGGGTCGATCGAGGCGCCCGGCGCTCCCTGTGGGACCCAGCCCCCGATCGTCGGCGCGTACGAGAACGGGATCCCGGTCGGTGGGGACTCGGCGCCGTACGGCCCGACAGTGACCTTCCGAGAGACGGGACTCCCGACGGGTACGGCGTGGAACGTTACCATCGCCGCGTCGGTGTACCGATCGACGACGAGCGTGCTCACGATCCCCCTACCCTACGGTCCCTACCCGTACTCGATCGCCGCGAGCGGCTGGCAACCGGATCCGGCGAACGGGACCGTGCTCGCGAGCGGAGCCCCGGTCGTTTCCGTGAGCTTCTCGGATCCCGGGGTCGCCGTACCCACCGCCGTCTCGGGACCCAGCGTCGGGTCCGCGCTATGGCTCGTCGCACGACCCGCGTGAGCCGGCGGCGGGACCCCGACGCGCCCCGTCGCACCGTCGAGGAACCTCCACCTCGCGCGATGAACGATTCCACGGAGTCTCCAACCACACGGGGCCGTGAGTCGGATGGGGCGGCGGCACCGTGAGCGACCCGAACGCGGAGTCCGCAGGCCGGACCGGATCGATGCGGCCGTTCCCCGAGTCGCTCTGCCACCGGTGCGGGGCGCCTCCGCGGTACGTTCGGACCTCCTCCAGCGTGTACATCTGGTGTCCGCTCTTCGAGAACCATTATCCCCGTCAACCGGTGCTGGCCTGTCCGCTGTTCCGAGCTCGGGGCGTCGACCCGGATCCGCCCGCCCCTTGAGCCTCGCTGTCGCTACCCGAGAGCGACCCGTTACGTCGGTCAACTCGGACTGACCCTTACCTTAGGGAGGTTGTCGGCCCTGCGAAGAGGGTACCCGCGGGAACTCCGCAGATTGCAGGCCGGGCCGCCGGATGGGCCGCCTAAGTAACAGTCGTCCCTGCGAGCGAGACACGGATCTCTCGCATGATCGACGAGTCCGTGTCGATTGGGTTAAGCTCTCCGAGCTTCCTGAAAGGGACGATGAGCGAGAACGGTCCGCGAGAGGGCACGCGGGACCTCCCCCGACGCGATCGGGACGCGGGGTCCCGAGCGGTGGATCCCTCCAGCCCCGCCGGTCGGATGTACGCCGCGATGGAGCGGGCGGCGCGTCGCCGGCGCGACGAGCTGCTCGAGCTCGCGCGTCGGGGGCTCTCCGTTCAGCGCGTCGCCGAGCTCTACGAGATCGCCCACCCCCTCGAACCGAAGGTCACGGCCGAGGAGCTCCGTGCCCTGGGCCGCCCCCGGTAGCCCGCGGAACGACTCTCGGCCCTCGGATCCGGGGTGCTGCCCCGATTCGGGCGGCGAGATTATTTGACGGACGGACCGATCCGGGCCCTCGTGAGTCCGAACAAGAAGCTCGTCGAGTCCTATTTCGCGACTCTCGACAAGTCGAAACTCGGTCCCCTGCTGGCGGACGACGTGGAGTGGGTGGAGTGGGTCGACGGAGTCCCCGCCTTAGGGGCGATCACCCGGGGCAAGGCCGCGGTCATCGGGAACTACGGCGACGATGAGCTGCGAGTCGACCTCGCGCGGCTCACCGAGGAGGGCAACGTCGTGGTGGCGGAGGGCACGGCTCACGTGACCAAGAAGGACGGACGGGCTTTCCACGTTCGGTTTTGCGATATCTTCGAGATGGAGCACGGGAAGATCCAGCGGAAGTCTTCCTTCGGAGCCCTGATCAAGGACCCCGCCTAGGAAGGGAGGCGCCGTCTCGGCAGGGGCCCGGTACGATCTCGCGGACTCGATCGAACCCGCCTCGTCAAGCGGTGGGGACTGGATCTCGCTCGCGCGGGATTGATACAAAGTCTCCTGGATCCCCGGGCCCTCGCTTCGGAGATCCCTGGGGACCGGCGGGGTCGGTTCGGTTCCCGTCCGGGCCCGCGGGGGCGGGAGCCTTCGATCCCAGTGACCACGGGAGCCGACGGAGCCACGGAGGACGGCGTACCGAAGGAGTCGAGTCCGTGCCGCGGGCTTAGGTCGAACGGCACCAAGCCGAGGGAGGGAATCGAACCCCCAGGAAACGGATCTGCAGTCCGTCGCATTAACCATTCTGCCACCTCGGCGCGGCGGGGGGCAGGGGACTTCGGCTTAAAGCCGTCGGGGCGCGCGTCCGACCTACACCGCTCGGAAGCCGCGGGCCACGCGCAGAGCGCCCGCGCGCACCGCCCAGCGGAGTCGTCCCGGCCAACGCAGGGACGCCCCCGCACCGCTCGTCTGACCGCGGCGCAGTTCGTCGAGGAGGGCCTCGACCGAGTCGATGTCGGGGGCGAACTCGGTGAACGCTCGACCCACGTCGGCGATCTCGTGCCCGTCGCTCCCTCCGGTCGCCCCCAAATGCCGCTCGGCCGCGATGAGCTCGGCCTTCGCGTTCGCGATGACGGAAGAGTGACCGTTCAGCGTCTCGATCGCCGTGACGGCCGACGTGCGCGCGATCGCGCGGCCGGCGCCGTGCGGGAACCGGAACGGATGGGCGAGTACGCCGATCCCCCCTCGCTGCCGGACCCAATCGAGCGTCTCCGCGACGGACCGACGGGGCCTCGGCGCCTCCGCCACGCCGTACACGAGGAGATGGCCCTCGCGCGTCGTGACTTCGATCCCGGGCACGACGAGCACCCCGGGAAATCGCTCGCGCAGGGCGGGCAGTTCTCGGTGGGCCGCGACCGAGTTGTGGTCCGTGATGGCAAACCCGCGCAACCCGACGTACGGCAGTCGGCCGGCGATCTCGTCGAGCGTAAGCCGAGAGTCCGGGGAATGCCGGGAGTGGACGTGGAGGTCGATCCGAACGAAGTCGGTCATCGCACCCGGGCGCCCGGCGGCACGCGGGCGGAGGGCCGCGGCGCGAGGCCCGGCCCGAAGGCGAGCCACTCGGCCGGCCCGCCGGGTCCGCCGGCCAGACGGACGACCCCGAGCGTCCCCTCCTCCCAGTCTCCCCGGACCGTCACGGTACGGTCCCCAAGGTCGACCGCGCGGCCGCCGTCGGCCGCGGGACCGGCGACGCGGCCGATGAGCAGCGGGCTGGACGCGAACTCGTCGTACGAGATGGTTCGGTCGTCGGGGCCGCGGCCCGCGAGGTACGTGCCGGGCCGAACGCTCTCGGGGGGGACCAAGAGGACCGCGCGATCCTGGTGATCGACCGCGAGCACCATCCCCTGCGAGGTCATCCTCCGGATCGTACGCGGCGCGAGGTTGGCGAGCAGCACCACCCGTCGGCCGAGCAGCTCCTCCGGGGTGTAGGACGAGCGCAGTCCGGCGACGACCGTCCGGGGGGCGTCCTCACCCACGTCGATCTCGAGCACGTAGAGCTTGTCGGCCGCCGGGTGCACCGTGACCGATCGGATCTCCCCGGCCCGGGCCGCGAGGGGGGGCGGATCGGCGGATCCCGTGGGGGCGGGCGCGCTCGGGCTCGGTACGACCGGCGTGCCCTCGGTCTCCTTGGGGAAGAGCGGGCGGATCGGCCCGAGCGGCTCGCCGGGGACCGGCGGTTCGAGCACCCGGTCCCAGTCGCCCGACCCCGGGGGCCCCGACCGGCCGATCATGCGGAAGACCTCCGCGCTCGAGAACGGAAGAACCGGTGCGAGCCAAGTCGCGATCGCTTTCAACTGCCAGACGGTCTCGTAGAGGACGCGGGCGCGATCCGCGTCGTCCGCGTTCCACGGGTGCGCTTCGTGGAACCGTCGATTGGTTTCGCGGACCTCTTCGAGCGCGAGGTCGAGCGCCTCCTTGAGATGGACCCGCTCGTACTCTTCCGTGATCCGCGCGTGCGCCGCGCGTAGCCGCTCCCCCACACCTCCGGGTGCGTCGGGTTCCCAACCGGGCGGGGGAGTCGGGACGCGCCCACCGAGGCGTTCCCGCACCAGAACGAGGGCCCGCTGCACGAGGTTCCCGTACTGGTTCGCGAGCACCTCGTCCTTGACCTGGAGGAACTCCGCGGCGTCGAACTCGGTGTCGTGGTTCTGCGGAGCCAGGAGCGCCGCGTAGAACCGGATCACGTCCGCCGGATAGCGCGCGAGCAGGGACGGTACGAACACGTCGATCGCGCCGGTCCGGGACTTCGAGATCTTCTCCCCGTCGATGCGCAGCCACTCGTTGGCCGGTACATCGAACGGGAGCTTCAGACCCCCCACGCCGAGGAGGATGCCGGGCCAGATGATCGTGTGATGGAACTTGTTGTCCTTTCCGACGAAGTAGTACGACCGCACGGATTCCCGCTCGTCCCAGAACCGGCGCCAGGCCTCCGGCTTCCCCGCCCGGATCGCCCATTCCTTGGAGGCGGAGAGGTAGCCGATGAGTGCGTCGAACCAGACGTAGAATCGCTTCGCGCCGTAGCCGTCGAGCGGGATCGGGATCCCCCAATCGAGATCGCGGGTGATCGGGGTCGGGTGGAGACCTTCCGAGAGGAAGTTCTCCGCGACCCGCAGGGTGCCGCTGCGCCATCCTTCGGTTCCGGCCACGTACGCCGCGAGCTTCTCCTGGAGGCGGTCGAGCTCGAGGTAGAAGTGCTCGGTGGGTCGGAACTCGGCCGGCGTGCCGCAGAGCAGGCAACGTGGCGCGCCCAACTGGCGGGGCTCCACCGGTTTCCCACAGTGGTCGCACTCGTCCCCCCGGGCTTCCGGGAACCCACAGTGCGGGCACGTGCCGATCAAGTAGCGGTCGGGGAGGAAGCGCTGGTGCTTCGGGCAGTACGCCCCCTCCGCCGTCCGGCGCCGGATGAACCCGTTCTCGAGAAGTGCGAGGAACACTTCCTGCACCGTCCGCTCGTGCACGACCGTGTGCGTGGTCGTGTAAAGGTCGAAGGAGAATCCGAGCTGCTCGAACGCAGATTGGTTCACCGCGTGATAGCGCTCGGCGATCTCGAGCGGGGTGACGCCTTCCTTCTCCGCGGTGACGAGCGTCGGGGTGCCGTGCATGTCGGAACCCGAGACCATCAGCACCTCGTCGCCGCGCAGGCGATGGTAGCGCGCGAACATGTCGCCCGGCAAGTACGCGCCGGCCAGGTGCCCGATGTGGAACGGCCCATTGGCGTACGGCCACGCGACGCATACGAGGATCCGCGCCACCGTTCCACCTCCCCTCTTCGAGCTTGCACGCGACCTATAGGCTTTGCAGCGCGGGGCGTTCCAGCTCCCCGGCCATCGGGCTATATGTCGGAGGCGGCTCGCTCGGCCGGTGCTCGACGAGACCGGTCCGATGGTACGTCCCGTGGTCCCGGAGGCGGACGCCCAAATCGGGCTGCGCCACGCGGTGCTCGGCCACGGGTTCGTCGCGCTCGTCGACTACATGGGCAACGATGCGGCGATCGTCCAGGCGGCCCGAGTGTCGTACGGGGCGGGAACCCGAACGGTCCGCGACGATCGCGGCCTGATCCGGTATCTGATGCGCCACCGCCACACGACGCCGTTCGAGATGGTCGAGCTGAAGTTCCTCATCCGCCTTCCGATCTTCGTCGCGCGGCAGTTCATTCGACATCGCACGTCCTCAGTGAATGAAGCGTCCTACAGGTACAGCGTAGCGCCCGACGAATACGAGGTCCCGCCGCCCGAAGAAGTGCGGCACCAGTCCGTGCAGAATCGCCAAGGGCGGGGCGATCCCCTGCCCGGGGAGGTCGTCGATCGATTCCGCGCCGACCTCGAACGAGTGTCCAAGGATGCCTATGCCGCCTACACCCGCGCCCTCGAGGACGGTGTGGCCCGCGAGACGGCCCGTCTGCTTCTGCCGGTCGCCTTCTACACCCAATGGTACTGGAAGTGCAACCTCTGGAATCTCTTCCACTTCCTCTCGCTGCGCCTCGACCCGCACGCGCAGGAAGAGATCCGGCTCTACGCGGCGGAAATGGCGAAGATCGCGCGGACCTTGTGCCCCATCGCTTACGAGGCGTTCGAAGAGTTCGAGCTATCGGGCCTCGCGCTCACCCG
>JASHUJ010000070.1 GCA_030040035.1 Thermoplasmata archaeon | reverse complement strand
CCGCTCAGCGTCGCGCCACGATCCGGACGACGGCGTTCGCGTCAAGGGGATGGTCGGCGGCGAGCGCACGATGGGTTCGTCCGTCGATCGCGCGGATGAAGTTCTCCCCGAGATCGGTGTGCACCCGGTACGCCACGGCCCGGGCGGGCGTGTTCGCCGGTACTAGGAGAGCGTCCGGTAGCACCCGGCCTTGGCTGTCGGTCCAGTGGGTCTCGTCCTCCACCGGGTAGACGACGATCATCTGCAGCCGATCGAACACCATCCGCTCGAGGGCCGGCTGCACCCCGGTCCCGCCCCAAACCGCCAGAATCTTCTGTAGGCCCTCCAGCGCCTTGGATTGGGCGGGTGTGAGCCGAGCAGGATCCGTGATCGAGAACGTGGGATCGCCCGGCCGGTACCCGACGAGGCCCGCGCGGGAGGCCCGCCGGAGGGTGAGCTCGCTGTCCGCGGAGGTCGGGACCACCGGAAGGGCGGGGAGCTCCCCACCGAGCCGGTCGGCCTGTTCTCGGCTGACCCGATCGCACTTGTTGGCCGCTACGAGGCGGGGCTTGGATGCTTCCAGCAAGGCCCGGGCGAGTCGCGCCCGGTCCTCGGACGACCAGTGCGCCGGGTGTGCGCGGTCCGTCGGCGTCGAGCGCAGCGCCGCCGAGATCGCGGCCGGGGGGATCGAGAGACCGGTCAGACGGTCGGCGAGGAACTCCTCGATCTTCTTGCCCTCGAGCTCGACGGCCTTCGCGTGCCGCTGGAAGTCCCGGCCAAGTATCTCGGCGACCCAGGCGACCAGCTCGTCCTCGAGCCATTCGACCTCGCGCGCTGGGTCCTGAGTGCCGGGCGCGACGATCCGGCCCTCCTCGTCCGTAGCCCCCGAGAGGTCGACTACTTGGATGAACCCGTCCGCCGCGCGCAGGTCGTCGAGGAACTTGTGTCCGAGGCCCTTTCCGGCCGAAGCCCCCGGGACGAGACCGGGCACGTCGACGAGATTCACCGGCACCCACCGGACGCCGTCGACGCACTTCGAGTTCCCCGGCGTGCACGGCGCGCCCTTCTCGCCATGGGGACAGGGGGACCGGACCGCGGCTACCCCCCGGTTCGGCGTCGTCGTCGTGAAGGGGTACGGGGCCATGGCCACATCGAGGAGCGTTAGTGCGTTGAACAACGTCGACTTGCCCACGTTGGGCTTGCCGACCACTCCCACTTCCACGGGGACCTCGGGCGAGGGCTAGACGGTGTAATCCGGGGGCACTTCGTTCACGCCCTGGGCGTGGTTGGCGACGAGGGCGAGGACGAAGAGAAGATCGCTGAGCCGGTTCGCCCAGGCGAGCAGCTCGGCCGAGAGCGGTTCGGATCGGTGCAGCCGGAGGAGTTCGGTCTCGGCGCGTCGCGAGACGGCCCGGCACACGTGGAGATCGGCGGCCGACCTCGAGCCACCGGGGATCACGAACGATCGGATCGCCGGGGCCTCCGTGAGGAAGTGATCGATCTCCTGCTCCAGTCGGGTGACGTGCGCGGCGGTGATGCGGTGTCGGGGCGGACGGTCGCCCGACGCGAGCTCCGACTGCGCGACAAAGAGCTCGTGCCCGAGGCGGGTCAGCACGCCCCGCAAGCGATCGAGCTCCGGCGGCAGATCGGCCCGCGCGACGCCGAGGTGCCCGCCCAGCTCGTCGTACGCGCCGTAGGCGCGGATCCGATCGGAATCCTTGTCTACGCGCGTCCCGCCGGCAAGAGCCGTCGTTCCACGGTCACCGGTACGGGTATAGACACGCGGGATGCTCTCGCCTCCGGTCGCCACGGCAACTGATCCAAGGGCGAGCTCAGTCCGTGGACGGGGCAGTATGAGATGTGCAGCACCTCATTATGCTTGGCGTCCTGACGGCACAGTCGGCAGATGAACCCGCTGCGTTCGCTCCAGGCGATCCCCATCGACTCCATGTTGCAACCCAACCCCAGTTTCGGAGGCTAGCGCCGGAGGAACCCCCGCCCCTCCCGGTCCGCCTGTCGTCGCCCCGCCCGACGGTCCTTCGCGGCGCGCGCGATTTCGCGCAACGTCGCGAGGTCCTTGTCGTGCGTTCGCGCCAGCTCCCGGATACCCGCGGTCAGGACGAGCGTCACCAAGCTGTCCAGATCGTTCGCGTACCCTTCCTCGACCAGGTCTTCGAGCTCGTTCCGCAGCGTGGCCGGTAGATCGACCGACGTCGCGGGGAGCTCGCTCGCGCCGCGCACGAGCGTTCGGACCGCGTCCGAGCGGTTCGAAAGTTCGTGCTCAGTTCGGAACTTCTCGAGGAGCGCCGCCTCCTCGACCGTGAGGCGCACGCCGAGGAAGTGGGTCGCCGGAGCTGAGGCTCGAGCGTTCCGCACGGCGTTCAACAGTGTTAAACAATAAGATAAATGTTATGGCGATTTTCGTTTAACATCGGGAGGGGGCAAGGCGTCTCCAAACCCAGTGACTCGCGGGCTGCCGCCCCGGCGCCATGTCCGGGCGCTGGAGCGCTCTGCACGCTAGACGGCACTCTGCTCGAAGCG
>JASHUJ010000009.1 GCA_030040035.1 Thermoplasmata archaeon | reverse complement strand
CGCCGTCGATCGGGCTCGTCGAGGATCCGGCGCTCCAGGTCAGCGGGCCGCTCTGGGTCCGCGGGGGCGTGCGGATCGAGTCGGCCGACGGGAAGGCCTACGAGCGGCGGAACCGCGTCACGTTGTGCCGATGCGGCGCGTCGACGAACATGCCGTTCTGCAACGGGAGCCACGCGTCGATCCAGTTCCAGGACGGTCTCGGCTGAGCCGGCGCGTCGATCCTACCGGTGCGCGAGCCGCCGAGCCGCGAGGACGTAGAGCGCGACGATGACCGCCAGCCCGACTCCGAGCAGGGTCACGATCGCCTCCGCGGTCGCGCTCAGGATCGGCGGGGCCGGGCTCGGGGGGTTGGCGGCGAGCCGCACGTTCATCGTGACCGTCTCGTTGCTCACGATCCGCGTGACGTTGTAGTACGGAGCGTAGCCGGTCGCGAGGACGATGACCGTCCACACGCCGGGCGTGAGATTGAAGGACGTCCTCCCAGATGGGAGGCCCGGGTAGACGACGCCGTTCAGGTAGACGTCCGCGGCCGCCACGTCGAGCGAGACGCGGAGCACTCCCGGCGGGATCTTCTCCCGGACGAAGGCGAGGGAGACGGACGTGTTGTGGGCGAGATCGCCGGCACCCGAGCCCGTCGAGGACACGAAACCGGACGAGGCGTCGAGGAAGGTGTACGGTCCGGCGGGGATCCAGAAGTCGGCGCTCGCGTCCCCGGCGAGCGTCACGTTCTGCGAGAGACCGTCGGCGCTCAGCGAGAGATTCCACGAAACGTTGTACGGGAGGCCGTTCGGCGCCACGGTGAGGTGGTAGCCGAGCCAGAACCGTTCGACGACCGTCGTGTTCGTCCCGGTGAGCGCCACGGTCGAGGGCGCCCCGTACGTCTCGTAGTTCGGCTCGTTCGCCGCCGCCGAGATATTGTACACCCCGTCCGGCAGCGTCTCGTTCACGTCGGCGCCGAGCGTCGAGTTGTCCGAAGCGAACAGGGAGCCGTTGCGGGCCGTGACCACTTCCCAGTCGGTGCCGGTCGGGAGCCCTCGCTCGTCAAAGCTGACGTTGGAGTCGGTGGCGGTATCATCGACCGGGTGGACCGGCCCGGCGGCGCCCCGCGCCCCCGCCGTTCCGACGGATCCGTCCGACATCGATGCTCCGGCCGGGCGGAGAGCCGTCGGACCTCCGGCCGCCCAGACCAGCAACCCAATCGCGATGCCCACGCCCACGAGCAGCAGCGTTCGCGCCATCACGTCCGAGACCCCCCGGGTGCGGTAATCGGCGAGCTCCGGTGACGCCGGGGCCCTCCGGAGAGGCCCCGCGACTATGTACTCCTTCGAACCCGTCGCCCTCCCTTCGCCCGGCCGAGCCTCGATCCCTCGGATCGCCGCGGAACCGTATGTAGCCGCCCGCGTTCGTCGGACGATGGTCTTCGTGCGGGACGAGGGCAGCGTCTTCGACGCCCCGCTCGCGGAAGTTTGGAAGTTCGTCGGCTCGCGCGACCACCACTCCGCGGCGCATGCCCACCGCCGCACGGAGCGACGAGCGGTCGCCGAGCACGTCGGAGAGTACACCTGGGAGCAGGAGTTCGACGGCGGTGCGACGCGGTTCTCGATGCGCTGGACGGCGTTCGCTCCGCTCGGCGTCGCCTACGAGGTGCTCGAAGGACCCTTTGCGGGCTCCAAGTTCTTCCTCTACTACGAGCCGGTCGGGGCGCGTACCCGGGTCACCGTCGTCGGGGAGTTCGTCTCCCCCACGCTGCCCGTCGCCGAGATCGAACCGGCGGTACGCCGATTCTTCGAACGGGAGTTCGAGCAAGACCACGCCGCGATCCGTCGGGACCTCGGACGCGCGGACCCGGACCCCTAGTCAGGGCCCGTCTTCGTCCGAACGCGGGTGGAACGTCTCGGTGGCGAGGCCCGGGAGCTCCCCGCCGCGCCAATCCGACCGGGGCCAGCCCCGTTCCGGTCGGCCGGCGAGCCCGATCGCGAGCCGGGAGAGCTCGGAGATCCAGGTCACGCTCGCGATGCCCTCGAGGGGGACCTCTCGAACCTCGGCGATCTCGGGAGGCCGCGCGACCGGCTCGCCTTCGACATGCTCGAGCTCGAACGCGAAGTAGACGTCGCTCTCGTCCGGCCGGAGGACCTTGTGCCGCACCAAGAGCAGGCGGCCGACGTGGGCCACGACCCCGGTCTCCTCCTCGAGCTCGCGCTTAAGCGCGGCCTCGAGGGTCTCCCCGGCTTCGACGTAGCCGCTGGGGATCGTGAACCGCGGGCGGTAGACCGCGCGGTTGACGAGGGCTCGGCCGTCGCGCACCAGGACCCCACCGACGCCGAGGCGGGTATGCGGCGACGGCAGCGGCGGGAGTGCGTTCACGATCCGGCCCCGACGCGCGGTGTCCGTCGCGGCGGTGGGCGCGCCGCCCGCGGCCCGCGGAGCCACTTGTCCATGAAGATGAACTGACGGCGGCCGTAGCCGATCCGCTCGTAGAATCCGCAGACGCGGTCGTTCTCGGGGAAGACGTGGAGGTTCACCTTCGCGCAGCCCTTCCGCGCGAGTCGCCGCTCGACCTCCGCCATGAGTCGGGCCCCGATCCCGAGATGCCGGGCGGTCTCCCGCACCGCGAGATGGTTGATCCAACCGCGCCGCCCGTCGAACCGGCCGAGCACCGCCCCGACGAGCTCGCCGTCCCACTCCGCCACCAGGAAGAGATCCGGATCTCGACGCCGCGTACGCTCGAGCTCGCGGGGCCGGTCGGACGGTCCGATCGTGAGCCCGGCGCCCCGCCACAGATCCCGCACGGCCGGGTAGTCCCGCGGGGTGTAGGTGCGCACGAGCGCGCGTGGGGACGGGGGCGCACCGGCTGGCCGGCGCCGGTCGCTCTTCCGCGCGTTCCGAGACGGCATGGGCTCGAGAGACCGGCGGGAGCCTTCACCTTGCCGTCGCGCGCGCACGGCTCGCCGTCGAACGTCTTCCGCGTCGCGCGGCGCCCCGCCGTCACCCCGGGTGAGCGCCGGTCGTGTTCGCCCTCCGTGCGCCCGCCTCATGGTCCCGGCCCCCGTGGTATCGGTCGAACGGGATCGGAGGATCGTCGCATGTCGGACGCGATACGAACGGAATCTCTCGGCAAGACCTACCCCGGCGGCACGGCCGCGGTGCGCGACGTGAGCCTCTCCGTCCGCTCGGGCGAGATCTTCGCCTTCCTGGGCCCGAACGGGGCGGGCAAGACCACGACCATCTCGATGCTGACGACCGTCCTCCGCCCGACGGCGGGGCGCGCCGAGATCGATGGGTTCGATGTCGTAGAAGCTCCGGAACAGGTCCGTCGCGTGATCGGGCTCGTCTTCCAGCGCTCGACCGCGGACGAGGTACTTACGGGGCAGGAGAACCTCGAGATCGCGGCGGGCCTCTACGGCCTGTCGCCGGGCGAAGCCCGACCTCGGATCCGGGAGGTCCTCGCGGATCTCGACCTGGCCGGGGTCGCCGACCGACGCGTTCGAGACTACTCCGGTGGGATGCGGCGGCGGCTCGAGATCGCGGTCGGCATCGTCCACGCTCCCCGGACCCTGTTCCTGGACGAGCCGACCCTCGGCCTGGATCCGCAGGGACGGGCCCAGTTCTGGCAGATGATCCGGGGCCTCCGTGCCCGCCAGGAAATGACGATCTTCCTGACGACCCACTACCTCGACGAAGCGGATCACCTCGCCGATCGGATCGCGATCATCGATCGAGGGACGATCGTCACGACGGGTACGCCCGCGCAGCTCAAGGATCGGCTCGGCGGGGACGGGGTCCGGGTCCTCGCCTCGCGACCCGAGGCGGGGATCGTGGGCGTGCTGGAGTCGGTGCCCGGGGTCGTCGCGGTGGAGCCGGCCGCTCGTGACGGCTCCTATCGCGTCCGCGTGGCCCAGAGCGCCTCCATCGTGCCGGCGATCGTGCGGGCCTGCGACGCGGCGGGGATCGACCTCGCGGCGATCTCGACCCACCCGCCCAGCCTCGACGAGGTGTTCCTGAACGCCACCGGTCGGGAGTACCGGGACGCGGGAGAGTCCGGGGAGAACGGGGCCGTCCGCGTCGCCCCCGGAGGTCGGTGATGCGGCGGGAGTTCCTGAGCGTGGTCCGACGCGAGTACCTGCGCTGGGTCCGGGTGCCGATCTGGGTCGCGTCGTTCTTCGTCGTGCCGATCCTCTACCTCGCGCTCTTCGGTCAGGCGTTCGATCTGAACGCGCTCTTCCCGAGCGGAGCCGCCGGCGAGTTCTACGTCCGCCGGGCGCTCCTCGGCGCGCCGAACTACTTCTCCTACTTCGCCGTGGGCATGGCCGGCTTCGTCACGCTGAGCGCCTCCCTTTACGCGGGCACCGGCGTGCTGTTCGACAAGCAGCTCGGCATCCACCAGCGCACGATCGCGACCCCGGCCCCCCGGACGGCGCTCTTCGCCGGCACGCTCACGTTCCGCGCGTTCATGGCCGCGTGGCCGGCGTTCCTCTCGCTCGGCCTCGCGCTCCTCTTCACCGAGATCCCGGGCCTCGTCGGGCTCACGGTCCGCTCGTCCGTGACCGCGCTCGGCATCGGGGAGATCGTCCTGGCCGAGATCCTCCTCGCCCTCATGTTCACCGCGCTGTTCCTCTCCTTCGGCTATGTCCTCGACCGGAACGAAGCGTACTTCGGCATCACGAGCCTCCTCAACCTGCCCATCCTCTTCACGTCGAACGTCCTCTTCCCCCAGTCGACGATGCCGCCCTGGCTCCAGAACGTCACCGCGTACAACCCGGCGTCGCTCGCGGTGAACGTCCTGCGGGAGAACCTGTTCGCCACGTCGGGCTATCCGTACCCGCCCGAGATCTACCTCCTCGGACTCGCGGCGTGGGCGATCGCGCTGATCGGGCTCGCCCTCGCGCTGTCGGCCCGGGCGCTCCGAACGCCCTAATGCGCATTAAAATGTATAGATACGCATACTAAGGACGCAGGTTCCGGCGGAAACCACAAAGTATAAGGTCGATCCGCTCGCACGTCGACGTAGCATTCTGCCGATGCTACGGAGACGCCCCGCCGCTGGTCGGGCACTCCGGGTTCTCCTCGGAAGTGCCATCGTTCTCGCCCTGCTCCTGGGAACGGCCGGGGCCGCGCCGGGGTTCGGCCGGCCGCCCTCGGAGTCCGGACGATCGGGCTCCCCGAGCGCTGAGGCGACCCGGATCGCGGCCGTTTCCCCTCCCGCGACGCGTCCCGAACGGGTCGCTCCGCTGGTCACGACGTTGGTGCTGCAGGTCGACGGCGCGACGCCGACCGCGATCAGCCTGGAGTGGTCCACAAGCTCCACGGCCCTCTTTTCGAGCTTCACCGTCGCCTACTCGAGCCGCAGCGCGAGCGGTCCGTTCGTGGCGGCGGGCGTGATCACCGACGCGTCGACCACGACGTTCGGCTTCGAGCCGCTGATCCCGAACGCGACGTACTGGTGGGAGGTACGCGAGGTCCAGTCGATCTTCGGCACGTCGACGTCGAACGTGGTCGAGGCGACCCAGCCGGTGATCGCGACGCTCTCGGCGCAGGTGGAGGCGGGCAACCCCCCGCCGATCCAGCTCGCCTGGACCGACCACGCGTCGTACGGCGGGCTGCTGTCGTTCCAGTCGTTCGAGCTCTTCGAGCAGAGCGCGGCCAGCGGGGGCGCCTATCAGCTCGTCGGGACGGTCCTCACCGAGTCCGCGCGGTCCTACACGCTGTTCGATCTCCCCGCCGGGAACTACTCGTTCTACCTCAACACGACCGATTGCCTATCGTGCGGGGGCAGCAACGCCACGTCGCTGACCACCACGTCGAACCCGGCCACGGACGGGGCGCCGCTGCCGCTCGGGGTCTCGGTCTCGTCCGCCCGCACGATCCTCGACGTGAACGAATCCGACGTCCTCCTCTGCGCCCCGTCGGGCGGCGAACCGAACTTCTCCTTCGCCTGGTCGATCGACGGCGCTCCGTTCGCTGTCGGAAACTCGACGTTCGGTACTTCGTTCTCCGCGAGCGGGACCTATACGGTCGCCTGCGAGGTGACCGACGGTACCTCGGCGACCGCCTCGGGCTCGATCGATCTCTCGGTCAGCCCGGCGCTCGTCGCGATCGCCTCGCTCAACCGTACGAGCGCCGACGTCGGAGAGCTCATCGACTTCTCGTGCGCGTCGACGGGCGGGACGACCCCGATCTCGTTCAGCTGGTCCTTCGGCGACGGCACCGGGGGCAGCGGCCGAACCGGTTCCCACGCCTACTCGACCGCGGGGGCGTTCGCCCCGGTGTGCGCGGTCTTCGACGGCGCGGGGTACTCGACAGGGAGTTCGGTCAATGTCAGCGTCGACCCGGCGCTTACTGTCACCGTCTCGGCGACCTCGACCTCCGCCGCACCGAACTGCACGCTCGGTTTCACGGCCGTCGCCCTCAACGGGTCCGGCGTCTACTCGAACTTCAGCTGGCAGTTCGGATCGGGGGCAGGCTCGGGCACGGGTGTCGCGCCCCGCCACGCTTACCCGACGCCCGGGACCTACGTCGTGACGGTCCGCGTGACCGACTCGAACGGCATTCCCGCGTGGGGGTCGACGTCGGTCGACATCTCTCCCCTCGTCCTATCCGAGCTGACCGCGCCCACCCGGGGGGTCGCCGGGGCGTCGCTCCGGTTCGTGGCGAGCGCGGCCGGCGGAGCCGTCGGTCCGTACAACTACACCTGGGCCTACGGCGACGGCGCGATCGGGTACGGTGCGACGACGACGCATCGGTACGCCCAAGCCGGGACCTACGTGCCGACGCTCACCGTGCGGGATCGGTTGGGCGCCGTGAACACCACCGTCGGGCCGGCCGTGACGGTCGTCGCCGCCCCGCCCCCGCTCGCGTGGCTCCCGCTCTGGGTGCTGGTAGCGGTCGGAGCCGCCGCCGGCACCGCCGTCGCCTGGGTCCGTTTCGCACGTCGCCGACCGGACGGCGAGGACGTGCTCTCGCTGTGGGCGCTGCCGGTGGGCCCCCAGAGCGCGCTCCGGGGACTGAAGGTCTGCCCGAAGTGCGACGCGGAGAACCCGACGATCCGCCGGACCTGCACCGTCTGCGGATCGGCCCTCCCCAAAAAGCCGCACGGCGCGTAGCGCGACCGGGCCCGGCGACGTACGCTTAATCCTCCCGGCGGTCCCCGGGCCGCATGGCGCGCGTGGTCCACCGCCGGCGTTCGTCCGCCGGTCCGACGCCGCGCAAGGAGGCGGTCCGGCCGGCGACCCCCGTGCTGCTCCGGACGGCCCGGGTGGACCTGGTCGAAGATCCCCACGCCCACGTCGTCTGCCGGGTCTGCGGGCGGATCCAGCGGATGGAGCTCACCGAGCTCGACCGCCATCTCCTCACCGAGCTCGCGATGCGCCATCCGGACGGCTGGAGCGTCGACGGGATCGCGTTCAGCCTGACCGGGGCGTGCCAGCGATGTCGGGAAGGCTCCACCTCGGGGTGAGGTGGGCGCAGTCCCCGGCCCGGCGATGAGCGGTTTCGTCACATCGCCGCGGATCGCCTGGGGGCCCGGGGCGATCGAACAACTGAGCGGTCTCGGAGCGCACCGAGCGCTCCTGCTCGTTGATCCCGCCGTCGCCCGAAACTCCGGCCACCGCCGGGCGACCGAGGAACTCGCGAAGTCGGACACGGTCGTCGAGGTCGTGCCCGACCTCCCGAACCCGGACCGGGTCGATACGGTGCGCGCCCTCGGGCAGCGCGCGCGGGAGCTCGGGGTCGACTGGATCGTCGGGATCGGCGGGGGCCGCACCCTCGACGGGGCCAAAGCGGCCCGTCTCCTCGCCGTCCGACCCGAGCTCGACCTCCGATCGGCGGTGCCCCTGCTCGAGCTGCCCGAACCGGCCACGGTCCACCTCGCGGCCCTCCCGACGACCAGCGGGAGCGGTAGCGAGGCGAGCTGGTCCGCCGACCTGTGGACCGAGGAGGGCGGGCCTCTCGAGGTGGCCCACCGGGGCCTCGTGCCGGACTGGTCGCTACTCGACCCGTCCCTGGCCACGGGCCTCTCGAGCGAGCACCGGCTCGAGGGCGCGCTCGAGACCCTCGCGCAGGCCGCCGAGGCCTATCTGTCGGCCTGGGCGAACCCGTTCTCCGACGCACTCGCGCTCGCGGCGGTCGGGACCGTGATCGAGCGGCTGCCCCACGCCCTGCGTTGGAGCGACGACCCGGACGCCGGGGCCGCGCTGCACTACGCCGCGACCGCCGCCGGGCTGGCCGCCTCGAACAGCCAGCGCGGGCTCGCGCACGCCCTCGCGCGGGCGCTCGAGCCGACGACCGGTCTCGGGTACGCCCGGCTGCTCGGCATCGTGACGCCGACCGTCCTCGACTACGACTATCCCTCGGCGCGCGAGCGGAGCGAGCGGCTCGCTCTCGCGGCTCCCCCACCCGAGACGGGGGGCCGCGCCTCGCTGACCGTCCAGTTGCGGCGACTGTACGAGCGCTTCAGCTTCCCGACCTCGCTGCGCGCGGCGGGCGTTCCACCGGAGGCCGTGATCGCCGCGCGGACCGGGGTCGTGGAGCGGACCCTCCGCTCGCCGGCGGCGCTGGCCAACCCCCGCGTGCCCTCCCCGACCGATGTCGGCGGGCTCGTCGACGTGGTACTCGGACCGGCCTAGTCGAACGAGCCCCGGGCCCGACGAGCCCGGCGCGGACGGGGACGGCGCCGATCAGCTGCCGGTCGCGGGGACGGCGAGCTTCGCGGATCGGGCCGAGACGAACTCCTC
>JASHUJ010000069.1 GCA_030040035.1 Thermoplasmata archaeon | reverse complement strand
CTGCTGCTTGCGGCAGGAGGACGAGCAGAAGTGGTAGACCGTTCCGTCGCGCTTGACGAACATCGAGCCGGTGCCCGGCTCGATCTCCGCCGCGCAGAACGAGCACTGGCGCTTGACGACCATCGGCGAAGCCCCTAGCGCACCGAGAGCTTCCGCGCCTCGCGGGCGGTCTCGCGCAGGATCAGGACGTCGCCGAGACGGATCGGGCCCGCGACGTTCCGCGTGATGATCTTGCCGCGGTCGCGCCCTGCGAGCACGCGGACCTTCACCTGCGTCGCTTCCCCGGCCATCCCGGTGCGCCCGACGAGCTCGACGACCTCCGCCGGGGATCCCTTCTCTTCCGCCATCGCCGCGACCTACCGACGCCGTCGACCGATCGACCTACTTCTTCAGGTTCGGGAACGTCGCCTGGAGCTCTTCGAGGAGCCCCTTCGCCTCGCCCGGTTCGACGACCGCGACGCTGGCGGCGGACTTCGAGAGACCCGCGGACTGGCCGAGGCGCTGCTTCTTGGGGACGTACAGGTACGGGATCCGCTTCTCCTCGCAGAGCATCGGGACGTGGACCAGGATCTCGACGGGGTCGACGTCCTCGGCCATCACGACGAGCTTCGCCTCCGCGCGCTCGCTCGACTTCGTGACCTCGTTCGTTCCGACGCGGACCTTGCCGGTCTCGCTCGCCACCTGGACGAGCTGGAGCGCCTTGTCGGCCACGTCGCTCGGGGTCTCAAACCGCACGTAGATCGGTCGCGCCATCGTTGCCTCGCGTCAGCGGAACCCCGTCGCGGGGGTCCTCGGCTCACGGGTGGGGCCCCCCGGAGGTCTCGAGCTACTTAACGGTGCCGTCGGTCCCTCGCGCGGGCGCGGCCAGCAGGTCGGGTACGGCCGTCACGTTCGGGGGCATCGCGAGCTTGCGCAGCAGTCGCTGGAACGTCGCGATCTCCTCGTTCGTCCATCCGTCGAACAGGGGCATCGCGGTCACCCCGAACTGCCGATGGAGGTGGTGGTGGAAGTGGTGGCCCGTGAGCGTGACCCGGAGCTGGATCTTCCGCCGGTCCCTCCGGTCGCGGATCCGCTTCACGAGCCGTTCTCCCTCCATGCGATCGATGAGCGTGGTCACGTAGCCCGGCGAGACCCCCAGGAGGTTCGCGAGCTCGGACTGGGTCATCTTGCGGTCGTGCATCATGTAGTGCAACGCGAAGTGCTCGAGGACGCGGAACCCCTCCTTGGGCCGGCCCGGGTCGATGCCCGCCATCGCGCGGCCGATCGCACCGCGCATGAGACCGAGCGTGTCCTCGATCAGTTGCTCGCGCGACCCCCGAGAATCTTCCACGACCCTCCCCACGCCGCGCGCCGCCAAGAACCTTACGCTGGCAAATCATTCACTAGTAAATTATTTATCAGATGATGACTCATGCCTAAACCAATATGTCCGCCGCCCTCGCCGCCGCGCGCTCCTCCGGGACCCCCGCCGAACCGATGATCGACGTCACCGGGCTCGTCAAGGTCTACGGGGGGAACGGCGACGACGCCGGCGCCGGGGTCGTGCGCGCCGTCGACGGGATCGACTTCCACGTCGACCGGGGGGAGTTCTTCGGCTTCCTGGGGCCGAACGGCTCCGGCAAGACGACCACCATCAAGATCCTCACGACCCTCCTGCGGCCGACGGGCGGCACGGTCCGGGTCGGCGGCCTCGATGTCGTCCGGGACCCGCGCGAGGTCCGCAAGATGCTCGGCTACGCCGGCCAGTCGATCGGCGTCGACGGGGACCTGACCGGCCGAGAGAATCTCCGGCTGATCGGCCACCTCTACCATCTGCCCGGGTCGGTCGTGCGGGACCGGGTCGAGGAGCTCCTCGAGGTCCTCCAGCTGACCGAGGCCGCCGACCGTCCCGCCGGCACGTACTCGGGCGGGATGCGCCGGCGGCTCGATCTCGGCTCGGGCCTCGTGCACCACCCGCCGCTCCTCTTCCTCGATGAACCGACGACCGGCCTCGATCCCCAGACGCGGAACGCCGTCTGGGAGTACCTGCGCGCGCTCCACCGGACCGAGCGGATGACGATCTTCCTGACGACGCAGTACATGGAGGAGGCGGACCAGCTCTGCCAGCGCCTCGCCATCATGGATCACGGCCGCATCGTCGCCGCCGGCTCCCCCCCGGAGCTCAAGGCCGGGATCGGCGCGGACCTGATCACGATCCGCCTGCCGCAGGACGAGGGGTTCGAGGCGAGCCGGGCGCGCGCGCTCGCGCTCGCCCAAGGGGTCCCCGACGTCTCGGGGGTGGTCGAGTTCGACCAGGGCGTCACGATGCGCGCCGGTCACGGGGGTGCCACGCTCGTCGAAGTGCTCCGGCGCCTCGAGGCGGATCGGATCCGGGTGAACGAGGTCGCGGTGGCCCCCCCGACGCTCGATCAGGTGTTCCTCCAGCACACCGGACGCGAGATGCGGGTCGAAGAGGTGCGCCCGACCTCGAGCGGCCCGTGGGCCCGCCACCGGAGGGACTGAGATGGCGACGGCCGAATCGGTCTATCGCCCCTCGACCCCCGCCCTCTCGGCGCCCGCCGCGCTCGGCTCTGCCGGGGGGATCGTCACCGAGATCCTCTGGGTGGCCTACCGGAGCCTGCGCAAGCTGAGCCGCAGCCCGTTCCTCCTGTTCTTCACGCTGATGATGCCGATCATCTGGCTCGGGATGTTCAGCCAAACGTTCGGCACGGTCTTCGACCGGGCCGCGAGCGGCCCGGGCCAGGCCCCGCTCGCCTACAACTACATCGCCGTGCTCCTTCCCGGCATCGCCGTGATGAGCGCGATCCAGAGCGCCGCGCAGTCCGGCTTCTCGATGGTCAGCGACATCGAGACGGGCTTCATGGACAAGTTCCTCGTCGCTCCGATCTCGCGCGCCTCCGTGCTGCTCGGCAAGACGCTCGCCGACGGGGTCCGCATGGCGGCGCAGACCGCGATCGTGCTCGCGATCGCCTTCCTCTTCTGCGTGGCCTTCGGCTGGAAGATCCCGTTCGCCACCGGCGTCGCGGGGGACGCGATGATCGTCGTCCTGACGGCGGCGTTCGGCGTCGCGTTCGCCGGCCTCTCGAACTCGGTCGCGCTGTTCACGAAGCGCACCGAGACGACGATGCTGGTGAGCTTCACGCTCACGTTCCCGCTGCTCTTCCTCTCGACGGCGATGCTGCCGTACGACCTCCTGCCCGGCTGGGTCCAGACGTTCTCGAAGTACAACCCGGTGAGCTACGTCGCGACCGCGTCGCGCACGCTGATCCTCACGGGATGGAACTGGACCGAGATCGGGCAGGCGTTCCTCGCGGTCGCGATCGTCGCGGTGCTGCTCTACAGCTTGGCGGTCTTCGCCTTCCGCCGTCAGACGGCCTAGCCCGCGGGCCCGCCCGATGGCGGCGGCGCGAACGACGTCGGCCCGAGCGCCGGGTGGTCGGCGAAGTACTGTCGGGCCGGCGCGGTCAGGCGGTCCAGGGCCGCGGCGACCGCGGTCTTGAGGTCCTGGGGGTGGAGCGCTCCCGAGGTCCATGCCGCGACGAACTGGGCCGGGTCCGCGAACTCGACGGGACCGCCGTGCGCGCTCGACCGATCGACCACGAGCCGGCCCTCCCACGGGAAGACGATGAACCGGACGACCTCGACCACGGGATTGCCGTCGACCTGCTTCGCCGGGCAGAACGCCCGCGCGATCCGCTCGGCGATCTCGGGTGGCGGGGAGGGGATCGGCACCGAGGTCCCCGGATCCGACTTCGACATCTTGCCGGCCCCGTCCGCGCCGACCGGGTCCATGCGTCCGGTCCCCTTGAGGGAGGAGAGGAGCGGCGTATGGATCGCCGCCGGCACCCTCCAGCCGTAGTGATGCGCCACCTCCCGGGCGAGCACGTGGGCCCGACGCTGGTCCATGCCCCCGTAGGCGAGCTCCACCGGGAGCTCGAAGATGTCGGCGGCCTGCATCGCGGGGTAGAAGAGGCGGGAGGTGTCGAGGTCGGATTCCTCCTCGCCCCGTCCCATGATCGACATCGCCCGCTTCGTGCGGGCGAGGCTGGTCGCCTTCGCCACCCGCACGACCCGGGCCCAGTACTCCGACGAGCCGGTGAGCTCGGATGCCCAGCGGTACCGTACCCGCTCCGCATCGACCCCGAGCGCGCCGAACGCGGCCTCGACGTACCGGCCGCAGGCGCGGATGCGTTCGAGGTCGCTGCCGAGCTTGTCGTTGATCCAGGCGTGCCAGTCGGCGAGGTAGACCGTGACGTCGCAGCCGGCCGCGACGAGGTCGCGGATCTTGCCCACCGTGATCAAGTGGGCGACCGTGAGGGAGCCGCTCGGCTCGTAGCCGATGTACGCCTTGGGGCGCTCGGCCGCGGCGAGGAGCGCGCGCACCTCCTCGCGGGTCACCACCTCCTCGGTGTTCCGGACGACCTGCGCGAGCCGCTCCTCGAGGTCCATCGGCCGGCCGGAGGGCCGGGGGCCTTTATCGTCCTCGGTGGACGCCGAGCGGCGTCCCGGCCGGGCGTCGCGCGTACCGCTATAATTTAAAGACCCCTCTACGCGCTAGTACTCTTCCTTCTCCATGGACGGCTCGACGGACAGCGTCGCGGAGGCGAGCGCGGCCCCTCCCGTGGCCTCGACGGAGGACCTCGCCCGCGCCCTCGGGGTGAGCCCCGAGACCGCCGCCCGGCTCCAGAAGGCCGGGTATGCGACCCCCGAGGCGGCGCGCCGCGCGACCGATCCGTCGCTCCGAGCGGCCGGGGCGAGCGGGGACGACATCCTCCGGATCCGACGGTCCACCCCGGCGTTCGCGAGCTCGGTCGCCGCCCGACTGTTCTCCCCGAGCCCTCCTACGGCTCCCGCGAAGAGCGCGGAACCTCTCCGGGACGCGTCGTCCCGGACCCCGGATCCGACCCCTTCGCCCGCGCCCGGCAGCGGGGCGGGACCGCCCGCGATGCCTCCGTCCCCGGTGTTCGTGGCCGCCGCCCCCAGCCGGGACGAGTTCCCCCGGATCGCGACCGGGCCGGCCCCCCGGGAGACCGCGCCGCCGGTCCCGAGCCCGCCGAGCGCGCCCGCGATGGCGCCGCTCCTCTCCGAGCCGACTTCTCCCGAGCCCGAGCCGACGGCTTCCGCCTCCGCCCCCGAACCGGTCGAGCCGCCGGTCCCCGCGCCCGAGCCCGCTCCTCCGATCACCGCCTCGCTTCCGGATCCGATGCCCGAGCCCGCGCCCTCCGCGGCCGCCCCGAGGGCGGAACCGGTCGCGGCCACGCGACCCGAGCCTCCGGCGGTTGAGCCCGCGCCCGTGCTCGCCGCGGCGGTTCCTGCTCCCGAACCCCTGCGCGCGTCGGCTCCGGCCCCCGAGTCCGTACCGGCCGCGCCGAGCAAGGGAGCCTCCCCCGAAGCGGATCGGATCGTCGAACGCTGGGTCGGAACCGTGCGCCGCCCGGAACGGGCAAAGCACCGCAAGGTCGCCACGACCCCGAAGGAGTCGACGGACGTGCTCCGCAAGTGGGTGGAGGGGGACGATCGCGCGATGGAGGACTGGATCCGCTCGTCGGAGCCGGCCGCGGCGTTGGCCGAGGTAGCGGTCCGGCCGGCGCCGATCGCCGAGCCGCGGGGTCCGGCCGAGCCCCCCGCGGGCAGCGCGGTCCTGGAGCGGGAGGAGACGGTCGTCCGGTGGCTCACCGGACTCCTCGACCGGGTGAAGAGCGACCAGTTCGATCCCACGGCGATGATCCAGGAGGTCCAGGACCTCCACCGGCAGCTCTACGACGAGCGGGCGAAGCGCAAGCAGCTCGAGGACGAGGTCGAGCACGTGAAGCGCGGCTCGATCGCCGTGATCAAGTACGTGCGCGGGAAGGAGGCGAAGGAGCGGGAGCTCGCGGTCCGCTCGAAGGACGACGAGATCGCCGAGCTCAAGCTGCGCCTGCTCGCGCTCGAGGGGGTCGGTGGGGAACGGTCGGCCGCGACGGACGGCGGCGCGGCCGGTCCGGCCGCGAGCGCGGCGCTGACCGCGGGAGCGCTCGAAAAGGCCACGCGGGATCTCGACCAGCACCTGCGCGCGGAGTTCGCCGAGCGCGAGCACGAGTACATCGAGCGGGAGACCGAGCTGCGGCGCCGGATCGTCCAGCTCGAGGGGGAGAACCGCAACCTCGCGTCCGAGCGGGAGCGCACGCGCGACCGGGAGGAGCTACTCGCGAAGGACCAGGGGACGCTCTCGAGCGACGTCCAGCAGCGGCTCGAGGAGGCGACGCAGCGCGAGAAGGACCTGGTGGCGCGCGAGAACGAGCTCCGCGCCCGCTTCGAGGAGATCAAGATCAACTCGGAGGAGCTCGAGCGCCGCCGCTCGTCGTTCGACTTCAAGGAGCGCGAGCTCGCCGCGTTCGACACCCAGCTCCAGACGCGGCGACAGGCGCTCGACATCGAGGCCCGCCGGCTCGAAGGGCTGCGCCGGGAGACCGACCCGACGATCCGGACCCAGGGCGACGAGGCCCGGCGGCTCGAGGACCTCCACAACCAGCTCGCGCAGAAGGAGACCGAACTGCGCGGCCGCGAGGCGCTCCTCCAGACGCGCCTCCAGGAGCTCGAGCGGATGGCCGGCGTCGCCGCCGAGGCGGAGGCGAAGCAGATCCAGGACGACGCGAGCGCCGCCGCGCGGGAGGTCAAGGTGCGCAGCGGGATCCGGCGCCTCGACGACCTGCTGTACGGCGGGTACCCCACGGGCGCGCAGATCCTCGTGAACGGCCCGGCGCACACCGGGAAGGACGTCCTCGCCCGCCTGTTCAGCGTCGAGGGCCTGAAGCTCGGCATCCCGTCGATCTGGATCGTGACCGACAAGACCTACCAGCAGGTCCGCGAGGACCTGGCCGGCCTCTTCCCGGGGTTCGCGGACTCGGAGCGCAAGGAGATGGTCCGCTACGTCGATCTGTATTCGCGGGCGGTCGGCTCCACCGGTTCGACCGGGACGGTGCGCCTCCTCTCCTCGACCGACAAGGCGGTCCTGGACCAGCTCGGCAGCAGCGTCAACGAGTTCGCGGCGGAGCTGAAGGAGAAGTTCCCGACGTACCGCCTCATCTTCGAGTCGGTCTCGACGATCACGGCCTACCTCGACACGACGTCGACGTTCCGCTTCCTGCAGCCGTTCGTCGGGCGCCGCCGGATCGACGGCGCCGTGAGCTACTACGAGCTCGACAGCGGCATGCACTCCGAATCGGATCTCGAGACGCTCGAGCACATGGTCGACGGCTCGATCAACCTCAAGAACGAGCAGCTGAAGACGTTCCTCTCCGTCCGCGGGATCACGGACGTCCAGGCGCGCGCGTGGGTCGGCTACACGTTCAACAAGCGCTCGTTCAACCTGGGCTCCTTCAGCCTCGAGCACATCCGCTAGGAAGGAGTATCTGCGCCCGCCGGGTGGAGGCCCGGAACCGTGGCGCGGACGCACCGATACGTCGCGACGGTCGAATGGACGGGGAACGACGGCGCCGGAACGGCCGGCTACGCGGCGTACCGACGCGACCACGTGATCCGGGTCGCCGGCAAGCCCGATCTCCTCGGCTCGTCCGATCCCGCGTTCCGGGGGGACGCGGGGCGGTACACCCCCGAGGACCTCCTCGTCGCCGCGCTCTCGGTCTGCCACATGCTCTGGTACCTCCACCTGTGCGCGGTGAACGGCGTCGCGGTGAGCGAGTACACCGACGCGGCCGAGGGGACGATGGAGGAGGACGGCGCGAACGGGGGTCGCTTCCTCGAGGCGGTCCTACGGCCGCGCGTCCGGATCAGCGCCGGCGACCGGGAGCGGGCGATCGCGCTCCATGCGGAGGCGCACGAGCGCTGCTTCATCGCGAACTCGGTGAACTTCCCGGTGCGGCTCGCCCCCTCGGTGGAGGCGGCGCGAGGGGACCGTGCGCCCCGGTAGCCGCGCCCTCCTCCTCCGCTGGCTCGGCCTCGTCGGCGGCCTCGCCCTGATCGTGATCGGCTTCTCGCTCGCGAGCGCGTTCGCGCTCGGTCTCGGCATCGCGCTCGGGGGCGTGGCCGCTCTGGTCGCCGTCGCGCTCGTCCCGGCCCGCGATCGGGCGCCGCCCGGGGTCCGCGCGGCACCGGACGACGGGGCGGAGCGGGGACGCGCGGAATCCGACGATCCGAGCTCGCACTAAGCTCTATGTACCCGCGGGGGGCTCCTCACTTCGCTAGGCTGGACCGGGGGGTTGGGCGTCCCCTTACACACCGAAACCGTCCTTAGCGGGGGTGACAGGCAGGAGCGACGTTCGGGCGAGTGACGCGTCTCGCATAGCTCCGTCGACGCTCTGTTCCGCTGGGCCGCGGGCATCGCGACGGGCGCTCGGAGGAGCGCCCTAGCGGTTATCCATCACGGGCACCGGGTCAGGTCCTGACGGGAGCAGCCTTACCGTGACCCGTCGACGCTGGCGGGGCGACGGGGCTGAGGAGCGTGCGGGGTCTCCGCGTGGCTCGACCGGACGGCAATCCTGCTGGCCTAGCACCCGCCCCCGCGGAGCTCCCCCGATCGGGGGGACGGTCCGAGGGCGCGGAACGAGAAATTTAAGTATCCGCTCCTCGCGTTCAACACTACCGACTGGCCATGCACAGTTACGTCGACCTCTACTTCACGCCGGATTCGGAGTCCCCCCTCGAGATCTCGAAGCGGCTCAAGACGACGGCGGGCCTCCCGTTCATCGTGGGCCCGCACGACCTCGCCTTCGAGTGGACGACCGAGGAGGAGTTCCGCTCGATGCTCGGGAAGATCCACGTGGCGCTCAAGGGGACCGGGGTCTTCTATCGCGTCGAGACCGTGACGGAAGAGACGTCGTTCGTCGAACCCGTGCCTTGGCCGACCCTGCCGACGACGGACCGGCTCCACCCCGCCTACTAGGCGAGCGGGATCCCCCCCCACCCCTCCGTTTCCACTGGAGATTGCGCCTACCAGCCTTCGGTCGCGGGGTCGACCGCGTCCCGCTCGAGGACCGCCCGTCGGTCCGCGGGGATCTCCTTCTTCGCGTTCTTCCCGTAATCGTAGCAGACCACGACCGTCCGGCCCCGGGCGGTGATCGTCCCCGAATCGGGCCGGGTGAACCGGTAGAGGAGCGTGAAGCTCGTCCGGCCCGGTGGGGCGGCGGGAGTGACCTCCCCCACGAGCTCGGCGGCGTACGGCACCGGGGCGAGGTAGCGGCAGGACGCCTCGGCGATGATGATGTCGAGATGGGTCGGATCCAGACCTCCGCCGACGAGCGGGAGGTAGTAGTCGCACCGGAGCGTCTCCATGTAGACGAAGTAGGCCGCGTGATTGAGGTGATCGAGAACGTCCAGATCGTGGTACGGGATGGAGAAGCGGCGCTGGACCCGCCAGGGCCGGATCGGGGCCGGAGGCGGAGAGGGCATCGCGGGGCCGGGACGCCCATGCTCCATATATGGACGCGATGGGGTGCCCGCCCGCCCGGGCCCCGCGCCCGGGAACGCGCGCGATGCCGACCCGCCGGAAACGTTCCAGTGGAAATGGGGGGGTGCGGGGGTCGGCGGCCCCGACCCTCGCGACGTCGCCCGGCGAGATGGCCTGGACCGTCGGTCAGGTCCGCGCACTGGCCCGCCAGCACTCGGAGCGGTTCGAGCGATCGATCCCGCTGATCGCGAGCGAGAACCTCCTCTCCCCGTACGCGAAGGAGCTGCTCATCAGCGACTTCCACTCGCGGTACGCCGAGGGGCTTCCGGGGGAGCGGTACTACGAGGGCAACGAGCAGGTCGACGAGGTCGAGAACCTCTGCCTGAACCTCGCGCGCCGACTGTTCCGTTGCTCGTTCGCGGACGTCCGCCCGATCTCGGGCACCGTCGCGAACCTCGCGGTCCTGAAGGCGCTCGCCGAGCCCGGTGACCTCGTCGGGACGAGCCGGCTCGCGGACGGCGCCCACATCTCGAGCGCCGGCTTCGGGGCGTTCGGCCTGCGCGGGGTGAAGCCGGTCTACTACGCGTGGGACGCGGAGCGGATGACGATCGACGTCGCGCGCACGAAGGAGATCCTGCGCGCCGTGCGACCGAAGCTCTGCCTGTTCGGCCTCTCCCTGTTCCTCTTCCCCCTGCCGATCGACGAGCTGCGCCCGACGCTCGAGGAGATCGGCGCGCGGGCCTGGTTCGACGGCGCCCACGTGCTCGGGTTGATCGCGGGCGGCGAGTTCCAGGATCCGCTGCGCGAGGGCTGCGCGGTGATGAGCGCCTCGACCCACAAGACGCTCCCCGGTCCCCAGCACGGGATCCTGCTCGGCGAGACCGACGACCCCGAGGTCGTGAAGAAGCTCCAGAGCGGCGCGTTCCCGGGCGTCACCAGCAACCACCACTTGAACGAGATGGCGGCGCTCGCCGTCAGCCTCGCCGAACACCTCGAGTTCGGGCGCGAGTACGCGCGGCACACGATCGCGAACGCCCGCGCCCTCGCCCAGGCACTCCACGACCGCGGCTTCGACGTCCTCGCCGCGGACCTCGGGTTCACGCGCTCGCACACGATCGCGGTCCGAGTCGAGCGGGAGGGCGGCGGGGAGGCGGTCGCGCGCCGGCTCGCCGACGCGGGGATCATCTCGAACAAGAACCTCCTGCCCGGCGACAAGAGCCCGAAGCATCCCGGCGGGATCCGCCTCGGGACCCCCGAGGTGACCCGCCTCGGGATGGGCGAGAAGGAGATGCGTCGGATCGCCGAGCTGTTCGACGACCTCCT
>JASHUJ010000068.1 GCA_030040035.1 Thermoplasmata archaeon | reverse complement strand
GACGCCCCGCTCGAGTGGACGGGAGCGACCACGGCGCCGGTTTCCCCCGAGCCTCCGACGCGCAGCGCCGAGGCGCCCGGCAACACCATCGTGGCTACGACCGCGGCGACGACCAGCAGCAGAAGCTTGCTGTGGCTTGACATGACGCGCGAAGATGCGACCCGCTCATAAAGTCCGCCTGACCGGCAGGTTATCGGAGCGGCGGGGCAGGAGTCGCCGGCTCACTCCGGGGGCGCATTCGAGCCGGGAGGGAGGCTTGGGCGCGGATCGGCCGCGACTCGCGTCGGTCGCACGGGCGTCGGCCCCTCGCGGGCGTGAAATGAGTGGAAGTGATGCTCACTTCGCCCGCTCGCCTTAAGACCCATGGTCGAGTGAGTGCCGGCGGAGGCGCTCCTCCGGCCTTCGGTCGAGTAGAGATGCCCGTCCGGGAATTCTGCGGCGTCGTCGGGGTCTCCCTGCAGGGCAAGGGCGCCGCCCCGTACTTGTTCCGGGGTCTGCGGTCCCTTCAGCACCGCGGTCAGGAGTCGGCGGGCATCGCGACGTCGAGCCACGGCGTCGTCTACCAGCGCAAGGGCATGGGCCTCGTGCACGAGATCTTCGGGCAGGAGATGCTCGACTCGCTGCGCGGCACGGTCGGGATCGGCCACGTCCGGTACTCCACGACCGGCTCGAGCGATCTCGAGAACGCCCAGCCGATCGTCGTGAAGATGCGCGACGAGGACGGCGCGATCGCCCACAACGGGGACATCGTGAACTTCGGGCGGATCCGGCACCGACTGGAAGCCCAGGGCGTCGATCTCCTCGGGAACGCCGACACCGAGACGATGGCCCAGATGATCGCGCTCGAGTACGGGCGCACGCGGGACCTCGACGCGGCGATCCGGCGCGCGTGCGTCGAGATCGTGGGCGGCTACGCGGTCGTCCTGCTGATCGGGAACCGGGTCTACGCCTTTCGGGATCCGCTCGGGATCCGTCCGATCGTCTACGGGACCGTCGACGGCGGGGTGGCGGTCGCGAGCGAGTCGGTCGCGATCGAGCTGATGGGCGGGAAGGCGATCCGCGATCTCGCACCGGGCGAGGTGCTGGTCCTCGAGCGCGGGCAACTGGCTCGGTCCTCGCGCATCCCCAACGCGGGCGAGCGGGCGCACTGCATGTTCGAGTGGGTCTACTTCTCCCGGCCCGACTCCATCGCGGAAGGTCAACCGATGTACGACGTGCGCCACCGGATCGGCCTGCGCCTCGCGAAGGAAGCGCCGATCGAGGCCGACATCGTCGTGCCGGTCCCCGACTCGGCGCGCCCCCAGGCGCTTGGCTTCGCCGAGGGGACGGGGATCCCCTACGCGGAGGCGCTGATCAAGAACCGGTTCGTCGAGCGCACGTTCATCCTCCCCGACCAGCGCCGTCGCGAGTCGGAGGTCCGCGTGAAGCTTCACCCGATCCCGGGACTCCTCAAGGGGAAGCGGGTCGTCCTGGTCGACGACTCGATCGTCCGGGGCACCACGTTCCGCGAGATCGTCCAGATGGTGCGTACCGCCGGGGCGACCCGTGTCGACGTCCGGATCGGATGCCCTCCCATCCGCGCGCCCTGCTACTTCGGGATCGACATGAAGGAGCGGAAGGAGCTCGTCGCCCACAATCGCACGCCCGAGGAGGTCGCGACGATCGTGGGGGCGGACAGCGTCCACTACATCTCCATGGACGGACTGGTCGACTCGATCGGCCTGCGCCAGGAAGATCTCTGTCTCGGATGTCTCACGGGCAAGTACCCGGTCGAAGTACCCGAGGAGCGTCACCGATTCCAAAAGTCGCTGCAGGAGTTCTAGGGCGTGGCGACGGTCCTCGCCGTCGGCCGAGGACCGCGGATCTATCGGGTCGGTGAGGCCGGCGCGGACCCCGACGGAGACCCGTGGGGACCGACGATCGAGGTCGCGGCCTCCCGGCGCGGCGAGCTCCGCGCGGAGGATCTCCCGGACGATCTCGTGGTCCAGCTCCGCCGACTGCCTCGCGAGACGACGATCGCGGCCGCGGGCGGTGCGCTCGTTTCAGCATTGACGGTTCGCCTCGACCGGCCCGTACGTCCGGCGACCCTCGTCGAGCTGCGACGGGCCCGGGCGAAGCTCCCGCGCACCGGCGACCCCTCGGACCTTGAGTTCGTTCGCCGCGTCGCGGTCGTGGCCCTCGAGCGAGGGCTTCGGGCTCCCGAGGAGATCCTCATCACGCTCGCCCGGGAAGAGGAGCGACTCGAGCGCGCCGTCGGCCGCGAGGCGCGGGCCGCGGAATCGTTTCTCGCCGTGCCGGGCTCACCTCTCGTCGAGTACGCGTCGGACTGGGGGGCGGCCCGAGAGGCCCTCACGGCCCACCACGCTCGCCTGCTCGCCCGCCTGGAGCGCGAATCTCGGGCCCTCTTGCCCAATCTCTCGGCCACGGTCGGACCGCGGGTCGCCGCCCGGCTCCTGGCGGCCGCGGGCGGCCTCGCGGCGCTCGGACGGATGCGCGCGCCGCGGCTCCAGCTCCTGGGCAGTCGACGCCGCCCGTCGGCGGATCGGGGGCCCCGGTTCGGGGTCCTCTTCCGCGCCGAACGGATGGACGAGGTTCCGTTCGGTCGTCGCGGGGCGTATGCGAGATCGCTCGCCGCGCTCGGGGCGATCGCCGCGCGCGCGGACGCTTCGACGCACCGGGACATCTCGAAGATCCTCGTCGCCCGTCGCGACCGGAGGATCGAACAGCTCCGGCGCAGGCACCGATGAGCCCCGGAGCGTCACCGACCCGGAACCGCTCGCGTCTGCGGAGCGTCCGCCGGGGCGATCGCACCGAGCTCTGGACCGAAACGGTCGGTTCCGCCCCCTCCGTCTACGGCGAGCGATGGGCCGAGTTCGACGGTCGGAGTTTCCGCTCCTTCGAGCCGACGTGATCGAAGCTCGCCGCGGGCATCGTCCGAGGATGGCCGGGGGACCTCCCGCAACCCGGCGAGCGATGGCTCTACCTCGGGGCCGCGAGCGGATCCACCGCGTCGCACGTCGCGGACCTCGTGGGCCCGACCGGGAGAGTGTACGCCGTCGAGAAGAGCCTTCGCCCGTTCTACCGGCTGAGCCGGCTCTCGGCCCGCTGGCCGAACCTCGCGCCGGTGCTCGCGGATGCGCGCGACCCCGAGGAGTACTTCGACCTCGTACCGGCGATCGACGGGGTCTACGCGGACGTGGCGCAGCCCGACCAGGTGGAGATCGTGCTGAGGAACGCGGCGCTCTACTTGGACCGCCAGGGCGCCCCGATCGTCCTCGCGCTGAAGACGGCCAGCATGGGTCGCGAACGGTCGGCCGCCGCTTACCGGGCCCAAGGCGAAGAGGCGCTCGGAGCGTGCCTCGACCTCGAACCGTCGGTCCGGCTCGAGCCGTTCCACCGGGGGCACTTCCTCTTGGGAGGATCCGCGCGCGCTCCGCTTTTCCGTGCGAGGTGATCGCGTCCGGTCACGCCGCGGACCGGGCGCTCCCGCGGGCCACCAGGACCGTGACGATATCCTCGTCCGAGAGCACGTGCTCCCGCCCGACCGACTGCCCCGGGAATCTCGCGCTCCGACCCCAGATCTGAGCGGTCCGGAAGGTCCGGTCGAGCTCCGTCGGGAGCCGGTGGAGGAGTCCTTCCACGGTGTCGCCTTCGCGGAGGACGACCGGTTCGTCGAGGTCCGGCGGTCGTCCGGGCGGCTTCACATAGACCCGGATGAACCGCAGGGCGTGCCCGATCTGATCGACGAGCTCGTCGAGACCGGTCTGATCCCGGGCGGAGATGAACGCCGGCTCGACGGGTCGCAGCTCCGCGGCGAGCTTCGCGCGCTCGGACGGCGTGAGGAGCTCGGACTTGTTCACGGCCAGCAGCGCCGGCAGGTACACCCGGTTGCCGGCGAGCACGTCGATCAGCTGGTCGACGGTCGCGTCCTCCCGGAAGACGATCGAGCCGTTGTGCATGCCGAACTCCCGCGCGATCTGGGCGGCCGCTCCGCCCGCGAGGTGCGTGAGCCGGACCGTGCTCGAGATCGTGAGCCCCCCTCGGTCCGAACGGTGGATGACGATCCTCGGCGGGCGTTGGTTGATCCGGATCCCGGCCCCTTCGAGCTCGTTCGCGAGCGCTCGCAGGTTCGGGTGTTCGGGATCGATCAGAAAGAGGACCAGATCCGCGGAGCGGACGACGGACAGGACCTCCCGGCCTCGTCCCCTTCCCTTCGAGGCACCCGGGACGAGTCCGGGCATGTCGAGCAGCTGGATCGACGCGCCACCCCAGCGCAGCATCCCCGGGATGATCGAGACCGTCGTAAAATCGTAGGCCGCGCTTTCGCTCTCGGCCGCCGTGAGGCGTGTGAGCAGGGTCGACTTGCCGACCGACGGGTAGCCGACGAGACCGACGGTCGCGTGTCCGCTCTTCCGGACCGCATAGCCGAGCCCGCCGCCCCGTCCCTTGGCTCGGGTCTCCCGTTCGAGCCGCAGGACCGCGAGCTTCGCCTTCAGTCGACCGATATGCAGCTGGGTCGCCTTGTTGTAGGCCGTGGTGCGAATCTCGTCTTCCACCGCGGCGATCTGTTCTTCTAGGGACGACATCGGTCGAGCGGGTGCGTCCTGACCGGGGCGGCCTTCTACTTAGGTGCTGCGAGGGTCATCGTCCACCGTTCATCGGCCCCGGCAGATTCACTCGAACCGAGTTGTTGCCCCGAGTTCGAAGGCAGGGGGAGGCGGTCGGAGTGTCTTTGGCCTGCCGGGAGTGGACGTTCGTCCGTCGACGGCTCGCACCGTCCGCTCGAGACGAGTCGGAGGCGTTCCGACTCCGGCTGCTCGCTGCCCTCGCGGCGGGCCGCGGTACGGGAGTCCGGTTCACCCTGCGAGTTCGATCCGGGCCGGAGCCGCTCCTCCGGCTGCGACCCGACACCCGGGGGACCGAGCGCTGGATCGCCCGTTCGCTGGTCCCAGCCTACGACCGCTACGCCTGGCGGGCGGGACCGACCGATGCGAACGTTCCGAGGTCGGACGAGCTCGAGGCTCGGCGCCTGCGTCCCTGGCCGGACCCGCTTCGCCCGAGCACCGGCGGATCGACTCTGATCGATTCGTGGCTCCAGACACTGTCGGGCCTGCCTCCGGGGCTGGAGATCGCGGTGGAGTTCCAGCCTCTCCCCACCCGCGTAATCTCCTGGTGGAGCGGGCTCGCTCGACGCCCGGAGGCGAATCCGGTTGTCGTCGGTCCGCGACGCGGCACGCCCCCCTTCGCTCAGCGTCCTACTGCGGCCGCGTCCGAGTCGAACGCCATCCTAGCGCCCCCCGGATGGAGGGTCCGGATCCGGCTCACGCTATGCGGCAGCGAGATCGCGCGATCCTCCCTGGTGGGATTCGGCCGGATGCTCGGCACCGCCTCGCTCTCCGATTCCGGCAATGGATTTGGTTTCGTCCGCCGGATCGGAATCCCGTCTGGGGCCCAGCGTGCCTCCCTTCTCTCCGAATCGGAGCTCGGGACGTTCTTCCCGGCCCTCGACTCGCTGGGCGCGGTCATGGACGCCCCGGATCCGTGGGGTGCGGCGTCGCTCCCGCTGGGCCGAACCGAGGCTGGATCCGTCGTGCGCATACCGTTCGAGTCGGAGCAGGGTCGCCATCTCGCTGTTCTCGGCGAGTCGGGGATGGGAAAGAGTTCCCTCGTGGTGGCCCTCGCTCGCCGCGTCTCCCGCTCGCACAGCGTGATCGTCTTGGATCCGCTCGGGACGACCGCACGGCTCATCGACTGCGAGCTGCCCGACGAGGTCCGAGGTCGACTGCTCCGGATCGGGCCGGTCGCCGCGCCCCTCCGCTTGAACGCGCTCGACGGGATCGGCGCCCCGGGCGGGCCGGACCCGGTCCGGAGCGAGCGACGCCTGTCCGACGTGGTCCATTCACTGCGCCGCGTCCGGTCGGGACGCTACACCGACAGCTCGTACTGGGGACCCCGACTGGAGGAGGTGCTGACCCGGGCGCTCGCCGCCGCGGCCGCCTGGCCCGGAGGAACGCTCGAGGACGCCCACCTGCTGCTCGCGACCCAGGGGCGGCTCCACCGAGAGGTCCCTCCCTCGGCGCTGGGACCCGTGCAGGAGCTCGCCCGTCGGATCCGGGAGCGACCCGAAGACGCGGAGGGCGCGCGCCGACTGCTCCACGAGATCGTTCGGAACAGCGTGCTCGTTCGGATGCTGTGCGCGCCGAACCCGGACCTCGACCCGGCCGAGCTCGTGCGACCCGGGCGCGTGGTGCTCGTGTCGGGCGACGCACCGCGCGTCGGCGAGTCGACGGCCCGCTACCTCCTTTCGGTGTACCTCGCGATCATCTGGTCCGAAGTGCTCGCGCGGCCCGGCAGGTCCAAGATCTTCCTCATCCTCGACGAGGCCCAGTGGTTCGCGCACGAGAGTCTCGCCGAGATGCTGCGGCTCGGACGATTCGCGAACCTGCACGTCGTCCTCGCGACCCAGTCCCTCGCGTCGCTTCCCGAGACCGTCCGCGAATCGGTCTGGACGAACGTGGCCGACGTGGTCGCGTTCCGGGGGTCGCCCGAGGAGGCGCGCGAGCTCGCTCGCGTCTCCCGGGGGCTCACTCCGGACGCGATCCTCTCACTCCCCCGGGGCCACGCGATCGCCTTCCTGGGCAAGGGCCACTCCGTCCGCTGGCTGCGGACGCTGCGGCGCCCGCCGGGGACGCCACCGCCCCCCGAAGGGTTGGGCGCTGCCCGGGCCGACCCCGGTGAACCCTCGGACCCACCGGGGGAGGACGCCGTGCTTTGCTATCTTCGGGCCCGGGCGGCAGGACTCTCGGCGACCGAGCCGCTGCGGGTCTCGCTGGCCGAACTTCGGTCCGCCGTGGACCCGACCGGAAGCGCGATCCGACTCGTCGGTTCCCGGCTCGCCTCGGCGGGGGCGCTCCTGGCCTCGGACCATGCGGGCGGAGGGACGGTTTGGACGATCGCGCCCGAACGGATCCCTCCGCCCCCATCGACGGGGCCGCCGCAGGACGGTCCGGACGGTTCGTCAACGCCACAACCCTCATAGGGTCGGAACGGCTCGTTTCACCGATGGAATCCCCATCGGGGAGCCCGCCCGTGCCCGAGACCCCGGGGTCGGCGGCCCTGCTCGCTCCGGCCGGCGGTCTCGAGCGATGCGCGACCGGGATCGAGGGCCTGGACAACATCATGGGCGGAGGGATCCCGCGCGGCAACATGGTCCTCGTGGCGGGGAGCGTCGGGACCGGCAAGACGACGCTCTCGCTCGAGTTCCTGGTGCGCGGCGCGGAGCGGGGCGACCGGTCGCTGTTCATCTCGGTCACCGAGTCGGCGGCGAAGCTCATCCAGAACCTCTCGACGTTCGAGTTCTTCCGGACCGAGCTCATCGAGCAGGGCTCGCTCGTGTTCGTCGACCTGCCGGTCGTGTACGACCGGCTCGGCCTCGGTCACGAAGAGCTCACCCGCGAGGAGATCGATATCGTGATCCGGACGATCCGGGACCTCGTCCGCTCGCTCGGGATCCGGCGGCCCGTGCTCGACAGCCTGACGTCGCTCTGCTACCGGATCCGGCGGGACGAGCAGATCCGGGACTTCATGCTGCGCCTCGGCGAGGAGCTGAGCGCGGCCGGCTGCACCTCCCTCCTCGTGTCCGAGATCGGCCCGACGACGGGCCGCTACTCCCTCCACGGGGTCGAGGAGGCGATCGTCGACGGCGTGATCCTGCTCTGGAACACCCGCCGCCTCGGCGACATCGTCCGGGTGCTCCAGATCGTCAAGATGCGCGGCACGGCGCACTCGCGGGCGCAGTACGTCATGGAGCTCACCCCGATCGGGATCCTGATGGCCCCCCACCTGAAGGGGGGCCGGGAGACCGGAGGTCCGTAGCCGGTGCCCCCGTTCGACAT